>JAEDHX010000080.1 GCA_016296785.1 Coprococcus sp.
TCTTCGATTTCTTCAGCATCTTCGATTTCTTCAGCATCTTCGATTTCTTCAAAATCCTCATATGCATCCGCCATAACTATTGTTTCTGCTTCATCGCCAACAAAGAAATCATCTTCAAATGAATCAAATTCATCAATCTCTTCCTGGGATTCATCAACAGTAGGAATAACTGTTTCTTCATCCTCTGCTTGAGATTCTGCCTCATGACTCATTAATTCTTCATCAGAAGAAAGAACTTCATCTAACAAGCTTTGTTTATTAACTTCTTGTTCACCTAGCTCGGCAACAACCTCTTCGAATGCCTCTTCGTCCTTCTTAGACATTCTTTTTCTGCCAAACCAACCCTTTTTCTCTTCTTTATCTTCTTCTTTTTGTTCTTTTCTATCTCTTTTACTATCCTTCGAACGAGAAAAGATTGACTTAAGCTTAACGCTATTAGGCACCGGCTCATCATCTTCAACCATAATCATTATCTTCGGATCCTTTGGATGAATTCTAAGCTCGTCCTCCTTTAATACCTTTGCCTCGAATTCTCTAACTTCTGCCATAGACTCATCATTATCTTCAGCTTTCTCAGGAAATACATAAATATACTTCTCAGCAATACTCATATCATCAATCAAATTATCAATACGTTCAAAATATGATGAATTCTTATACTTAGCTCTAAATTCGGTGCTATCAGCAAGAAGCTTATCGTCATTCTTCATGGCAGCATGAAGATAAAGCATCTCTAAATCCCAAATCTCATCATTCTCCATCTCATTTGCAGAAAGAAGAATGCTATATAGTTCGAGAACAGGCTTTCTATATGCCTTTGCAATAAGATATTCAATTCGAATAGTACCAACATCCCTAGTAGGCTGGTTAAAATTGTAAATATCATAATAATACTCTGCTAAATCAAATAGTCCCATTGAAAGATAGAGCTTAATAATCGAATAAATAATCTTATTACCTACAGGAGCCATTGAATGAGCTCTTACAAGTGCCATACGTGCTTTGTCATACTTACCATTCTCATAATACACCTCACCACATATTCTAATAAACTGTGGACTAAGAGATTTCGTAAGATCCTGATGCTCAAGAATATCCATAGCAAGGCTATAATCACCATTCTCAGCAAGCTCTTTTATTTTATTTACACTAGACATACTTATTCCTGTACCCATAGTATATCAACTCCCAGCTTTTAGTCATCGTTTAATTTTATCATATTGTATGTTTCTTTACAACCTTTTGATTAATAAGGACGATAAATAATCCAATAAGCAATCCTGCAATTAATCCTCCTACATGAGCCGCATTATCAATATTCTCATTAGAAACATAGCCATTGATAATAGTTAATATAGAAAGAACTGCAAGATTCCATAATGATAAATCACTTATTCTTCCTTTATTAAATACCGCAAATGTTATCATGATACCAATAAGTCCAAATACTGCACCAGATGCACCGGCCGAATATGTATAATCATTACCACTAAACACTATCGAAACAATAGATGCTGCTATACCTGTAAATGTATACGAAATTATCATCATGGTCTTGCCAACAAGATTCTCTACTCTAGCTCCAAGAGCAATCAAAACTATCATATTGCTAAATAGATGAGTAAGTCCAAGATGAACAAACATAGCTGTAAACAAGCGATAATACTCATGGTTAACTAAAACATCATTCATATTATTTGCTAATGCTGAAACGATAATTGAATTACCATATTCATCAGTGTTCATAACTGATATTATATATATAACAATATTCAAAACTACTAAGATTGGTGTTACTACACCAAACAACCTTTTTATTCTTGTAATATATTTTTCATGTTCGATCTCAGTCTTCTTGTCGATTACACTATATAGTCCGTCAAAATCCTCCGGTTGATTTTCAAATACATATAGCCTGCCATAGTCCTCCGTAAACAACCAGACATTATCAACTGATGCAACTATATCTTTAGTTACATCATCAAACATTCCATCCGGTGTTAACAGGATATTAAGCAGTTCAATCTTCATTCTGGTATTCTCTGATAAATCCGTTATAATCTTACTGTTAAAAGCCTTTAATGATTTACTGTTTAATCCGTGAGAACTTCCTATAACAACAACGTATACGGTATCACCACAGGTTCTACCGTATACATTATTGCTTTCAGGGTTTAATTTTTTGTATTCTTTATTTTCTAATAATTTAACAAGTTGTAAAAAATATTGTTGCATATTATAATCCTAAGAATACATTTTCAACCTTCTCAATTACAGTATCTTTCATATTTCCTCTTGTCTTTTCATACTGAAGACCTGATTCCATAATCTCAAGAAGCTGCATTCTAAGGCTAGAATCTATATCCTTAATGTACTTCATAAGTACATCCTTAATCTCCATAACAAATTCTTTTGTCTGCATCTCTGCAATCATTGGCTCGTAATCAAATGTTACTGTCTTCTTCATCTCATCCTGTCTTCTGCCACAGATTACGCACTCTTCTGCACCGCCTTCATTTACATGACCACAGTTACATGTCCATACAAGTCCATCTGATTTATAATTTACAACAGCGTCAATTCCCTTCTTAACCTTAAGCGCTTTAAGCTTAGTAGTAGTGAGGCTAATATCGATTGGATCATCACCACATACATAAACACCTCTTGCGGTTACATATTTCTTTATATAAATCTTAGCTGTATCAATCATCTTAATATATTTCTCAGGAAGCTTGCATTCAGTATAATCTGCCTTAAGAATGGCAAGATTATTTTTATCAAATACAAAATCAACACCTTGAAGAGTAGTTGTATCTCCATAGATATTAAGGAATTCAACATCAGCCTTTATTGCCTTAATTTCATCATTATTATAGTTGTTAAACCATGCAGATATCTTTGTTCCATTACCTTCAGAAGCAAGTATTACCTTAACTGCTCTTGGAACAAGCTTATCATAATAGTTTGTAACAAGAATCTCATTTCTAATGAATGAGCTCTTCTCGAATTCTGAACGGTATTTCTCCTTAAGCTTTACAAGTGTACCGCTTGCAACTACTGCTGTTGTGTTATTAGAATATTCAACAACATTTGTTCCGAATCCAACAACAGCATTATATTTTGTTTCTTTTACCATCTGTGTAAAGTTCTTAATTGTCTCATTCAAAACACCATCAAGCTTCTCCTGATATACACTACTTCTATCAGTAGCAATATCAGCGATAGATGAACCAAAATCCTTTAAAAAGTTTGAGCTAATAATAGTCTGTGTAAAACGATAGTTACCATACTCTGCTATCTCATAGCCTTCAAAACTCGTACCTGATGTAACCATAATTTCTTCCATAAATATGTACCTCCATGTAATTGTAATGCATCAATAATAAAATTGTATCACATCATCTCATAATAAACAAATATTTTTTGTGAATTTTTCATCAAAAAGCAAACTAATTTTGTTTATTATTCTCAAATATCATTGGATTTGTATTAATATATTCATTAAAATTATATTCTAAATCATCAAACAATTTCAAATCACTACTAGCTTCAAGCTTCCAAGATTCAATATTGTCAATATTTGGAATAAAAGCATCAGCCTCATATTCCTTATATATCTTTGTAATATATGCTTTATCACAATATGGCACCATCATATCGTACACAGTTTGTCCGCCAATAATAAATATATCCTCTGATGAATACTTTTTAAGCTCATCCATAAGCTCATCTAATGAATGGACTACTGTTGCGCCTTCTACAGCATAATCATAATTCCTGCTAAGAATAATATTAATCCTTCCTGAAAGAGGCTTTTTATTAGGAAACTCCTCAAGTGTTTTTCTACCTAGTACTACAACATGCCCCATTGTAACATTCCTGAAATACTTTTGATCTTCAGAAATCCTTGCCAAAAGCTTTCCTTTATTACCAATTGCCCAATTTTTGTCAACTGCAGCTATAAAATTCATATAAAATTCTCCTTTATGACTTCATATTCTAAACAGCAATAGGTATGTTATTAACCTGAGGTCCTGTAACATAGTCTTCTATTGTAATATCATCAGTTGTGAATTTGTAAAAATCCTTAACATCAGGATTTAATGAAAACTTTGGTGCCGGATATGTCGGTCTTGATATTAATTCCTTTACTATAGGTATATGTCTGTCATAAATATGTGCATCAGCTATTACATGAACAAGCTCACCCGGTTTGAAACCTGTTACTTGAGCTATCATATGAACAAGAACAGCATATTGAACTACATTCCAGTTATTTGCTGCAAGTACATCCTGTGAGCGCTGATTAAGTATTGCATTAAGTCTTTCACCTGTAACATTAAAGGTCATACTATAAGCACATGGATACAGATTCATTTCATGCAAATCCTGATGAACATATATATTTGTCATCATTCTTCTGCTATATGGATTATTCTTAAGATCATATATAAGTCTGTCTACCTGGTCCATCATACCTTCTTTATACTTATGCTTAACACCTAACTGATATCCATATGCTTTACCAATAGAACCATTTTCATCTGCCCAGCTATCCCATATATGACTCTTCAAATCATGTACATTATTTGATTTTTTCTGCCATATCCACAGCATCTCATCTACTGCTGATTTAATGTAAGTCTTTCTAAGTGTAATAGCAGGAAATTCCTTAGATAAATCATACCTGTTAACTACACCAAATCTCTTTATTGTATAAGCATAGCTGCCATCCTCCCATTTCGGTCTGACCTTCTCTCCTTCTGTACTATATCCATTATCAATAATATCCCTGCACATATTAATAAACAAATCATCTGCTAAACTCATATTGATCTACCCATCCCTTCACATTTTGTATTAAAATCATCTTTCGTTAGTATATCATAAAGATTTAATTACATCAAAATATACTTTTCATTACATTTAAGTTTTTTTCATTATTTTTTTTGTACAATAACGTTATCAAAAATAAGGAGGTTTTTAATGAATAATGAAATCAACAACCCATTGCCAAAGCTGCTTCGTCATTACAGACTGAAAATGGGCTACACACAAAAAGAAGTAGCAGATTCTTTATCTATATCACGTTCAGGATATGCTAATTATGAAGAAGGACGATGCAGTCCAAGCATAGAACAAATTGTAGAGCTCTCAAAGTTACTTAATCATGATTTTCTATTCGCCTATAGTCTTGCAGAAGAAGCAATGCGGCGAAGTACAAAATGTACAAAATGTTCTGACACACTATCCGAAGGCTCATCTTATAATTTTTCTCTGTCAAATAATAATGAAACTAATTATATTCTTAATGCATATGGTATGCTTTCCAATCCAGAAAAAAAACTAATAGAAAAATATTTATCAAAAAAAATTAATCAATAGGAGGACAATAATATTGATAAAAAAACGAAAACAGCTTCCTGTTACGTTAAAAACGCTCAGAACAAACAGACACCTTAAGCAGTCAGATATTGCCAAATATCTTGGTGTATCAGTATCAGCATATTCACATTATGAATGCGGTGAAAGAACACCGGGAGTTGATGCTCTTCTCTTGCTTGCAAAGCTTCATAAAATAAAAATCAGTTATCTAATATTTCTTGCCTGCAACGATATTGCTGACGAAGAAAACATTACAACATCTGATATATATGATTTATTCTCTACAGAAATAACTCTGTCATACTATGAACAGACAATTCTCAATATATATAGAACAGTTCCCGATATTTATAAACAAAATATATTGCTGTTTTGCGAAGCAGCGATTGAGTGCATGGAATAGAATACTAAGCTTCTTCAATCTTTTTTCTTATATAGTTTAATACACGTTTCTTATCTCCACTCCATAGCGGAGCAATAAGAATTGATTTAGGTCCATCACCGGTTAATCTGTGAATTACAATATCATTTCTGACATTTCTTATACATTCAACTAGTATATCAGTATAATCCTCAAGTGACAATACATCAAATTGCTTATCATAATACATATCAGCTAGTTTAGTGTCTTTTAATACATGAAGAAGCTGAAATTTTATTCCATCCACTCCACTATCAGATATATATTTCGCTGTTTCAAGTATTTCGTTCTTAGCCTCGAAAGGCAGTCCGATAATCATATGAGTAATAATATGAACCGGGTATCTCTTTAGCTTTCTTACAGCTTCATCATAGACATCAAGCTTATAGCCTCTGTTTATTAAATCAGCCGTTCTTTCATGGATAGACTGGAGTCCCAGTTCTATCCAAACCGGCTTAATTGATGACAGTTCTCCTATTAAATCCAGCACATCCTCACCTAAGCAATCCGGTCTGGTAGCAATATCAAGCGCAGCGATATCAGGTCTGTTTATTACTTCAAAGTATCTGCTTCGAAGATAGTCAATATCACCATAAGTATTAGTAAATGATTGAAAGTATGCAATATACCTTTCTGCAACCAGCTTAGTACTAAGACGCTTCTTTTCTTTATCAATTTGAATTGATAATGTATCACCTGATGAGCCGCCAAAATCTCCGGAGCCCTTCTCACTACAAAATATACATCCTCCGACAGAGCATGTACCATCTCTATTAGGGCATGTTAGTCCCATACTTAATGAAAGCTTGTAAAGCTTTTCGCCAAATATATCCTTTATATAATCATTTGTTGTATATATCTTCAAATGCACACATCCATTCAGTTTATATAATCAAGAAGCTCAAGAGGACTATTAATTATCGTTGTTGCACCATGTGCTTTAAGAAACTCTTCGTCTCTAAAGCCCCAGGTCACAGATATACAATCAAGGCCACTATTTTTTGCAGTTGCAATATCAACATCAGAGTCTCCCACATAGACTGCAGTATCCTTGTCTATTCCAAGCTGCCTAATTGCCTCATAAACAGTATCAGGAGCCGGTTTTTTTGAAATGTTCTCAGATTCACCAATTGCAACATTAATATATTTGCTAAAGAATATTTTGTTAAGTCCTTTAACGCCGGGATCATATTTATTTGATACAATAGCCATCCTGACGTCCTTTTCATATAGAATTTTAAGCAAATCAATAATATTGTCATATGGACATGTTTTATTTGTCATATTATTAATATAATGCTCTCTAAATGCATTAAATACAATTTCAGTATTCTCAGGCGAGGTATTAGCAGGAACAGCTCTATCAATTAGTTTCTTTATTCCATTACCTACAAATACTCTTACCTCTTCAATGCTTCTTTGGCTGTATCCATTTGAAGAAAGCGCATAATTAACGCTATCTGTCAAATCCTCTAATGTATTTAATAGTGTTCCATCTAAATCAAATATAACAGAACTATATTTCTTCATAAGAAACTCACCTCTATATTAATTATATATCATGTGCAGCATTTACCAGTGCAGGCACAATTTGTTTTTTTCGAGATACAACACCCTTAAGATAAATGTATCCTTCATCAGCATCAACACCAAAGGCTGCCTTGCATATTTTCTCAGAATCTTCACCAAACATTAGTATTCCGGAGCCCTCATCAAGTATATCTGACATGACAAATAAGATAACATCACATGAAGGTTCGTTGTGCATTAACAGATAATCCTTCATAGATTTTCTGATACCTGCCAGTTCATTTACATTTATTGAATTAATCTGTCCTATTCCAACTATAATATCACCTATATCGAACTTTTTAAAATCCTGATGAAGGATTTCATCCATTGACTTTCCTTTAAGATTACTTCCGGCACTAAACATCTCCATAGCATATTCATTAATATCAAATTTTT
>JAEDHX010000081.1 GCA_016296785.1 Coprococcus sp.
ACCTCTCCAAAGCCATCACGCTCATAGTCAAAATATCCCTCTGTATAAGAATGCTCTCCACTAAAGAAACTTTCTTTATCAAACTGTGAATATACTATCGGCTTTCTAAGGTAAGCAAAATCAAATGCAACTGAAGAATAATCAGTAACCATAAGATCCGTCTGTGCAAATACATCTCTGTAAGAAAAACTCATATCCATAAATGTAACCCTTGGATCATGACCGAACATATCTATCCCGGCAATTGTATTAGGGTGTGGCATAAAGCAAAGCTTATATCCATATTCATCTGCTGCCTTAAGGAGTCTTTCATTATTAAGCATATCATTATAAAACTTGAAATACTCACTATTTTTAAATTCATCTCCAAGTATCCATACACCCTTCTCATCAGTTCCTGCAGAAAGGCTCTTTCTCCATGTCGGCATAACAGTGATATAACGTCGTTCATCATGGTAGAGCTTATCGTATCTTGGCATACCTGTAAGCCATACACGCTCAGGCTTATAGTAATAATCATATTCAAATACAGAATCATACTCAGGCTTAGTTGTTACAATAAAACCATACAGATTTCTGTTATACTTATTAAGCCATTTAGACTGGTTGTCTTTCGTTATACCATGCTGTAAGAACACAAGTCGCTTATCATACATTAAATCCCTATATAAATACTCATATTTACCAAATGGATTAATTACAGCTGCATTTGCCTGCGAAGACAAGCTATATTCACTTAATAAAAACAGCATCTTGTGCTCTCTGGAAAATGGAGCAACAACCTTACCAAGCTTTGCCATTCTGCCAAAATCATCTGTATCACTGTCAACCACAAAATATGGCTCTACACCCTCTATCGGATTCTTGCAGACATACTCGAACAGAGCTTCTCCATTATCGTCGCCCCTGTTTGTTCTGTCCGAAAACAGCCATACTTCCTTATCCTGTTTTGCCTTGCGTTTCTCATACATCTTTCTTGCCGCAATTGCCTTAAGACCCGGTGTTCCGATCTTAATAAATGATTTATTTCTCCTATTGATAAGTGCAGCTTCATTCCTCTTAGAATATTCAACTATTCGAAGAGTACTTCTTTCGTCAGTATCAAATATCAAATGGTTACCTATCTTCTTATATAAGTTCACCTTTGTTGTAAATGGTGTATATCTTCCGTACGCAGTCTCAACAAGTTTTTCTAATCCTTTATCACTCTTAATACATATAGATAACTGCTTTTCTATATCAGCTATTGCAACATCAAACCTGTAAAGCTTCCTATATGCCACCTGCTCATTCAACCATAAGGTTTCATCAAAATCCATTACCATATCAGGCTGTCTTACTTCCTTATCTACCTTAAGCACTACCTCATATGATTTCTCAACCGGCTGTTCAACAGTATATTCAAGCTGAAGAACACCCTGTTCTTCTAAGAAGTATATCATTGAAGACTTATAATGCGCAGGCTCGAACATTGCATCAAGATCTTCGCTTCCATCGCTTTCAGATATATTAAAATATTTTAGAAGCAAATGATGCTTACTTGGTCTGCTTATATATTTATTGGCAATAATAATATTCTTTGTACTAATACCTCTGAAAAACTCATCAATAAAAGTACTTACTTTGCTTTGAAAAACAGTATCACTATATACTACTCCACCTGTGGCAAGCCTTGTAACATAATATAAAAGTGCATAATCAGCATTAACCTTATATATTACATCCTTTCCGCTTCTTTCTTCATTAAGCTTATATATAAGATTGTCAAATACGTTCTTTACGCTTTCTTCATCTGTAAATGAATAAAACCATGAATTAATTGCCAAATCACCCTTGGTAAAATGAACATCAACACCCTTTGCATAACCAAGCTTCTTAAGTCTGATTGAATTACCATATGTCAGTCTGATAACATCATATGCCCAGTTTGATGGGGTAATATCAGCAGGTATTCTAAGCTCACTACTCTTAAAGAAATAACCAAAGCTTATATTATGAAGCATATATGCATTCTTATTAAGATCAGTATCACTCTCATATCTGTCACAATAATTATCATGCTCTCTGACAATTCTGTTCAGCTTCTCATCCATAGATATTCTGGCAATTACTATATCCTTATTCTGCTTATCTCCATAATCAGCAAGCCTCTTAACATCTTTTTCTGATATGGAAACCTCCAGTCTTGAGAAGGAAGCATAATCACCCTGTATTACCTTGCTAAGTTCATCAGAAAGCTTATTATTACCGGAAGCATATACAAAAGATATGTTTTCATTTGTTTTGCCATCAAAAAGCTTATTTTTTACTATACTACTTGAATCATCATAAACAACTACAAGCTGAACATATTCAGATTCAAGAGCCAGCGAAATAAGATTGTTGCAGTCATCTAACGGCTCCCTGTATTCATTTAAACATGTTACAAACGATACACGATATTTATTTTCCATATCTTTGCTCCCTTTTTCTGATATAAAAAGTATTAGTTAAGTCATAGGCCGGAAACTACAGTTTTCTAATTGCCTCATAAACACGCTTACAGTTATTATTATCATTATAGCCATAGAATTTGTTACATCTTTCCTCATATTTCTTTTCGATTATACAACCATTTTCTATAGTCTTAATTATTTCGTCTATTGTCTCTTCATAGCTCTCACATACAGGGCCAAGACCATCTTTTTTATAATCAAAATATCCTTCATCATATGTGTGCTCCGCAAAGAATTCCTCTCTGTCACTCTGTGTATAAATAACCGGTTTCCTCAAATATGCAAAATCAAATGCAACACTTGAATAATCAGTAACAAGAAGCGAATTCTTAATAAACTCATCTCTATATACGATATCAGAGCTACAAACAGAAATAACATCATTTCCTATAAAATCACATGCGTTTTCCTTGTTACTAGGATGAATAACAAATGTGCCCTTGTATCCATTCTTCTTCAGCGCACTAATCAGCCTTTCATCTGATATCATATTCTGATAGAACTTGTAATATTCAGAGTCCTTAAACTCTTTAATATACATTCTCTTTCCTGTAGCTGGATTTATTGCACTTGCAAGGCTCTGTCTCCATGTCGGCATAATTATTATTTCCTTTTCAGGCTTCTTCTTGCTGATAAGTCTGTCAAACCTTGGAAATCCCGACAAATTAACAACATCATCAGTATAATAATATTTGCCATTTAAAATAGAATCGTACTCAGCCCTAGCTGCCGTTACAAAGAGACTGATATTCTTATTGTATTTGTTTAGCCAGCCTGATAAATCATCCTTTGTTATACCATGCTGCAAGAATACATATTTAAAATTAATTAAATTCCTTACATAATCAAATGCTTTGCCAAACGGATTAATTATATATTCTTCTGCATGAGCTGAAATAATCTTATCTGCAACAAGAGTATATAGCTTGCACTCCTTAGAACCAAATGGAATAACCTTACCAAGCTTTGCCATCATCTCATAATCAGAAGAATCCTCAGAGATAACAAAATAGTAATCCACGTCCTTTGGTTTTATATCGGCAAGGTATCTGAAAAATGCCTCTCCATTATCACCGGCAGCATCAGGTCTGTCTGAAACAAGCCATATTTCTTTCTGCTTACTTCTTTGTATGTCATAATATTTCTTTCTAAGCGAAATAGCATCTCCAATTATTTCTGCCATTTCAATATCTTCTGTCTCTTCCTTCTCCTCCTTATACTGAATCAAATCTTCAATATATGTGTTTTCTAATAATTCAGCCTCATTTTCATCATAAGGTATCACAACAAAGCCGGATTTCACCTTTTTAATAATATAGTCACCTTTTACAACATACTGGCATTCAATAATTTTGTTAAATGGTGCAAACTTTGCAAATGTATGATTTCTTCTTGCAACAAGATGTCCATTAACAGATGTATAAAGATATATTTCTTTACCAATTGTATCCTCGTTAAGCTCAATTTCAACCTTGTAAGGAACACATGCCATGAGCTGTCCAAATATATTTTTCGATTCGAAATCTCGGTTTGTTTTGTCACACTTATATAGGACACCACCTACACTTACATAGTTTTCAATTTCATCATCCGGATCACTATCTATTACTGTAGTATAGCCCTCCAATATAAGCTTATCATCACTAATTTCTATAAACTCAATGTAATCACGTGCAGTAGAAGCACTTCCTACAATTGTATTTTGAACTGAATAAATAATATCCTTATAAATAGGTTTTTTCTCTATATATCCGTATTTCAGCTTAATCGCCTGGAACTTATTCTCTATCTGCAGCATTTTCTGCGTTAATATAACCTGGTCATCAATATACTTAAATACTCCACTAAGCTTATCGAGATACTCTTGTATCTCTTCCTCTGAAAGTACTCCCTCCGGGATCTCCTTCATCCTAAGCTTCCATTGCATATCTACCATAAGTGTATTTTGAACAAATCTCGGGATAAATGATTGCTTATCCAAATATTTGTTTACTGTCTCATACACAAGAACATTAAGTGAATTTGTATAGAAGTTCTTTTTAAGTTTACCCGATGAAACAAGAGATGTAACTCCCTGTGGGTATCTTCTATACTTATATTCACACTCTGCAACAACACCTATTCGCATCTTAAGCGGCACAATCTGAAGCATGTATTTGAGGTCTTCTGCATGATCAAGACTCTCATCAAATCTGAAGGACTTTGCTACTTTGTTTTTAATAAAGCTTGCCGCAGAATTCATACAGGTAATTCCGTATTCTTTATTTAAATCAATAACTCTTGTTCCTTTGAAGAACTTATAATTCTGCCAATGCGGTCCCTCTATTGCTCCAAACTGGTTAATTGGTATTGAAACAACATCTATTTTGTCATAATTCTTATTAAAGAAATCAAGAACAAGACTGCAGGTATTATCTGAAAGCATATCATCTGAATCCATAAAATTGATAAATCTGCCTTCTGCAAGCTCAAGTCCACAGTTTCTTGTTGATGAAACACCACCATTCTCCTTATGCTTAACTACAATATTTCCTTTATATCTGTCAGCATAGTAATTACATACCTCAAGAGAGCCATCTGTACTTCCGTCATCAACTAAAACAATCTGAATATTCTTCTTAAATCCAATATCCTGATTAACCAGACTTTCTATTGTTTCTCCAAGGTATGCTTCAGCATTATACACAGCAATAACCATTGTAAATTGGAATGGATAATTCTCCTCACACTCTCCGGCAATTCTAATCGTACCCTTTTTCTTTTCACAACAAAATGCATCATCACCTCTGATAATATTAAGTCCATCATTTGATGCACCGGTATACAGAAGAATCCTTCTGCTATCAACGCAGTAATCCCCCACATACCTGTTACTGTCATAATAAATCTCTGAAGGAGCTACCTCTACAGGTTTTCTATTGGCTCTTATTCTGAAATAGTAGTAATAGCCTCCCTGTCTGGCTGCCATATAAACTCTATAGTTTTCTTTATCATTACAGTTAATATCCTTCATACTTACTGTATATTCACTGCCACTATTCTTGATATCTGTCATGATTAGTCTGCCATCTCTGTCAGACACTAAAACAAGCATAGTCTCTGCATCCTCTATGCCATGACTATCCTTAAGGCTAAATGTCATATTGTCTCCTGTGGCTGATATTAACTCTATATACCTGGCACCCTGAGGCTTAGATGAAGACATATTAATATAATCACAAAGTGATGGCGCATCCTGGTCAAACTTCTGAAGAACAACTCCGTCTATAACCTTCTTAATAAAAATCTTACCGTCCTTTGTCGGATATAATCTCACAGACTCACTGTCGCTAATCCAGTATTCCGTCTTTTTTGCATTCTTCTGAACTCTAGCTCTATCTTCTTCATCCAAAACGAGAGCTTCATACTTATTCTTCTTTGCATTCTTTACATATATATCCCAATATAATCCATCAAAGTCCTGCTCTGACAAATCAATTGAAAGCTCTGCAATATACTCCTTATTGCATGCTGTAACATTCGAAATAGGATATTCTAATTCCTTATCAGCAAAGCCACCTGTTTTTCTGCATTTAAATACTACGTAATCTCTTCCTTCGCTTTTTTTATCTGCTTCAAATTGTAGTAATAATTTGAATCCCTTAATTTCCGCATTCTGTAATCTCATAATTCCCTCCAAATGTATAATCCGGTAAATCTATTTCTTGTTTTTTCTCCAAACTAATCCATCAAGCCTGTCCATAGCATAATCAAATATCATCGCAATAATAAGCGTAATAATAAATGAAGTAATCAAAAAGATATATGGCACCTTCTCAACCTTATAATGTGCATTTATAAAATCCATAGGCAGTCTTTGCAAAATATATATACTAAATATATGATTACCAAAAAACTGCAATATACCATTATTTATACTAATCTTCATAGAAAAGAGAATAAGCAGTAGCATAAAAAGGCATGCCCACAATTCATAATACCATACTGACTTAGTATAGTTTTTATGAGCCAAATAATAACCCATACCACACAGTCCTACCAAAACCAGCCAGATAATATCCTTCTTCATACATATCTTATCGATTTTGTCCTTAAAAAGTGCGTACCATATTCCAAGGCTATATGTAAGAAGTGTATTATAATAATATCCGGGTCTATATTTTGATATATATAATATTATTCCTATAAGCAAGATAGTAGTAACTGTTGCGCCAAGGTAATGATGCTTTCTACACACTATAAATGCAATAAATGTAGCAGCATAAGCAAGTAATATTGCCAATATATACCAATTACTATTACCAATTGATTCCCAGCCTACTAATGACCAAAGTACTTTGCCAAGTGTCATTTCTCTCTTTATAATTAAATTAAGTATCACGAATAATAATACTGCAATATCAAAATGAAGTAATACCTTAAGAAGTCTGTTTGTCGGTATCTTCTTTACATAGTCATTTCCCTTCTTCATTATCGACTGCATAATTCCATAGCCTGAGAAGAAAAGAAATGGAACAACTATCATCTGAGCAAGATACTGCTGCACTCCCAAATAATACTGCGAATTGGCATCGTTTAAGTGCATATATGCCTTTGCATGACTAAAAAATACCAAAACAACAAATATACCTTTTATTGCATTTGATTTCTCAAGCGATGCATAATCTTCAAAAAATTCATTTTCTTTCTTAACCTCTGCACCAATAACGCACAGCAATACAAGAAGTAATAAAAATACAGTCATACCTTTTTCCTCAATTGTTTATTCTCCAGGAAGCTGCTCTATACCGTCCACAGCTTCCTTAAGTCCTAATTCATCCTTAATCTTACTTGTTGATATACCTGGGGTTCGCTCAAGAAATACTAATTCGCAGTAATCCTTCAGATAATCAAACTTATCACTACCGGCCCAGTCACCACCCATAACCACGGTATCTATATGGTAATCCTTAACATCATCTATCTTCTGTTCCCAGCACTTCTCAGGAATAACAAGGTCTACATATCTGATAGCCTCTAACATCTTTTTTCTTGTTTCATAAGAATGATATGCTACCTTGCCCTTCTGTGCATTAAACTCGTCTGTAGAAAGTGCAACCACCAGATAATCACCTAATGCCTTCGCTCTCTGCAATAATCTTATATGGCCATAATGTAACAAATCAAATGTACCGTATGTTAATACTCTTTTCATTCTGACATCCTTTTCATAGTTTTATTATTGTACTT
>JAEDHX010000082.1 GCA_016296785.1 Coprococcus sp.
GATGGTGCTATTGATGGTGCTACCGATGGTGCTATTGATGGTGCTACCGATGGTGCTATTGATGGTGCTACCGATGGTGATGGCGCAACTGATGGTGCTACCGATGGCGCTACCGATGGTGATGGCGCAACTGATGGTGCTACCGATGGCGCTACTGATGGTGCTACCGATGGTGCAACTGATGGTGCTATTGATGGTGCTACCGATGGTGCTATTGATGGTGCTATTGATGGTGCTACCGATGGTGCTATTGATGGCGCTATCGATGGCGCAACTGATGGTGCTATCGATGGCGATGGCGCAACTGATGGTGCTATTGATGGCGCTATCGATGGCGCAACTGATGGTGCTATCGATGGTGATGGTGAAACTGAAGGTTCTACAGTTGCTGTAGGTAATCCCTTAGACATTGGGTAAAAATGACCCTGTGAGCCACCTGTAACTGTCTTCGCAATAATACCACCCTCAAAATCAGCATAACCTGTATTAACAGTTGCATTTGGAGCTACAAGATGACCACCAAGTCCATTGATAGTAATAGTTCCATTAGCATCAGGGAAATTGAATAATAGATTCATGCCCCCGAAATTAAGCTGCTGTCTGTAGTCTGCATCGCTTCCTGAAAGTTGCTCAACAGCTTTACTCATATGAGTACCATTAACAACTACTTTCATCCAGTTATCAAGTAATACATCATTATCTCCGTCTACATCAACACTGCTTTTATCGACATCTACAATAGAAATAACACATAAGTTGTTCTTAAGCCAATCTATATCGTTATCAGGTGTATTTATCTTTACGTAACTAGCCGCAACAAATACATCGTATGGCACAATAAAGAATGAATCTTTAGTATCGCAATCAAGTGTAAGTGTACCATCTACGATATCTGATGTAGTCACCTCTGTACCCTGTTTAGCAATAGCTGCTGACTGAGCTCTGATTGATGCAAATGATGAAGCTATGTCAATGTAATCACCCTTCTGAATCCAATCAGATGGTACAGTTGCTCCATCTGCAACGCTCTTATAATATACCGTTCTGTCCTTTGTGAATCCCTCTGGCGGTGTACCATTCCAGCCTGTTCCAACTGAACCTGACTTATAAGTTCCGATATAAGAAGGTGCTATAGCCGCATCACCGAATGTGTTATTATTAGAGTATTCTCCGCCAACAACAACAGATCCAACTGTATGAGAGCCACCCGAAAGTGTTGCATCGCCCTCTACAAAAAACTGATACTTGCTAAGTGCATCTTTGATTACATCTTCACCAGAAGCCGCATCCGCACTGCCATTTGAAAAAATAGCCGGAACGCACATTGTAACAGCTAACGCCAAAGAAACAAGTCCTGCACATATTGTTTTATGCATTCTTCTTCTCATTTTTTCCCTCCTATTATTTCTTTGTTGTAATAACTACAAAGAAAATGGCATACCACTCCACAATGTAGTCTATATAGAGTAATATACCATTTCCTTAGCAAAAATGAATATATGCATTTTTAACAAAAATAGATATGCAAAACTTACAAATATTACCAAGCCTACGATAATTCAAGATCAGGCATTTCAAATTTCTTCAATTTATACTCAAATGCTTCCCTCATTGCCGACTCGAAAGGAAGCTCATTTATATCACAATTCAGCTCCTGCAACAAGAAATGAACAAAATCAGGATTTTGAACAAGTAATGGTCCAAGCAAATATGTCGCAATAACTCTACCTGTATAAATACCATCATAATATGTGTCAGGATTCATTCCCTTACCAATCTCTGTTTTGCAAAATGCAATATCCTCCGGTATCCCATACGTATGTGAAAATCTGCTGCTATAACCGATAAGTGTAATATCTTTAAATTTCGCCTTCATTAAATTATTGAATCTATTCGGCGCCTGTCTTACGCTATAGCAATCAAAAAAGCCAAGACCATCTATCTTACTTCCGTCTTCTCTTTGAATATATGAGCCAAGTATTTCAAATGAATTACCTACAAATAAAAACAGACTATTTCCAGCTTCAAGCATTGGTGCTATCTCATCTTTATATTGCATAAGTCGGCTAATAATAAGTTCCTGACTCTTCTCACTCATTGAACACATATATACGAGTTCTATATCTTCATATAGAAAATGAGGTTTCTCATTGAGCTCTGTATAAATAAACTCAGCATCAGGTATACATTTGGACAAATACTTCATATTACCCTTGTCTCCAAACAGGGTGCAAATCTCAGGATATAATACTTCTATCTTCATTATTTGCCCTCCTCAAGTCTATTTATTATCCTCTGCTTTATTTCACAGGACATTCCATAATTCTCACAATCATACAGGATGTATACTCTCTCAACCCCGTCAAGAATCACATCATCAGCTGCAGCAACCTCGCTGGTATTTACAGTAATTTTTTCCTCAGGAATGCCTGCAATAAGGCATCTGACTTTATGGTCATAGCACCATGGTCCGGAACAAATGACCTGAGTAACATCATCACGATTAAACTGTTCATATTCCAAATCATATATCCAGCCGGTATACTCAATGCTTTTCTTTCTGTCACTAAGGTCGTCCATTGCCAGAATAATTGCTTTCTTACCCTGCTCATTTGCAACATATTCAAAGGTTCTTGATGATGAGACTGCACTTTGGCCTTTGCTAAGTGCCTGAACAACAGTAACACCATTTACGGTGGTCTCATTGTGTCTTGAATCAGGCACATGAATCTTAGCAATAAGCTCTTTTACTTTTTCCTTTGGATATCCTATTTCACGAAGAGCTGATATAACAGTTACTTCATTATATATATTAAACAAAGCTGTATGAATAAGAGGATATGTTATCTCACCATCAGCCTCCTTCATGGTCAGAGTCATATTATCTCTATCTATTTCAGTCGCAAGATACTTCTTATCTGCTGAATGAAGGCCGCAATTAGGGCACACAACATCTCCAATATGATGATATCTGAGATAATTGTACTTAAGCTTTGTTCCACACTCAGGACACAGCTGATAATCAGCAATTATGTTGTAAGGCTCAGTCTTATCATCAGGCTGTTTACCAATTCCGTAGAATACTCTGTAGCTATTCTTCTTAAGCATACTAGAGCATAGCTCATCTGCATTAAGAACCACCTTTGTCGAATCAGGACAATAGGTATCAATTACGCTAAATATATAATCAGGATGGGCATTTCTCTTTAATGAATCACGAAACAGACCTGTTACTACAAGATAGTCAGGCTTTATATAAGGAAGTATAAGCCTTGACGCCCTCTCGTCTACTTCAAAAACAGCAGCATCAACACGACATTTACCAGTCCATTTAAGACTGTTAATTACATTTGTTGTACATCCCGGAACAATATTGGAGCCGGTTCTATTACTTACCACCTTCTTGCTGTCCTCACAAAGACAATCTGTAAGAAGGTTCGAAACCGTTGTTTTACCATTTGTACCAATAACACATATGGCAAGTGGCGCCTTTGGTGCTTCAGCCAAAAAATTAGGACAAAGCTTCTGCGCAACAACACCCGGTGTATGTGTTCCATTACGTCCCATAAGACGAATTACAGCCTTACTTAGTTTAGCAGCAATAAGTGCTACATGAAATCGAAAAGATGCCATCGATTTTCTCCTTTGCATATTCTAAAAATTCCATGTCATTCTACATCTATATATCAGTATTTGTCAAATTAAACATACCTATACTATATATGATTATTTGTTTTGGAAGTTTTACATATTGTAAAGACTACCAGATTATGACATAATTATAATAACTACGACTTAATAAACTACTAAATTTATACAACAAAAATTGATTATTAATATTCAACTATTATTATTGTTTTCGGAGGTAGAAATATATGGAAAAAATGCTTTATTTTGACTATTCAGCACTTATAATTATTATTATTCTTGTTATTTCTACCATTTTCAGAAACCTGTTCCGGGGAAGAATAAATCGTTATTTCTTTGCAGTTATAATAGTTGCTTTTATATCTGTAGTAGCAGACATTTTCGCAGTAACCCTTGACAATATGGGGCCGGGCAACATTGCACTTAAATATATATCCCACTCAATATATCTTATTGCACACGGATATTCGCCGGCAATTTATCTAATGTATTTGATTGCATTAACCGACACATGGCATATAGTTGGTAAGAATAAGTTTATAGCAGCCTCTCTCTACCTTCCTTATCTGCTTGTTATTGTTGTTACAATCAGCAACATTTTCACACATAAGCTATTCTACTTTGATGAAATGGGAGCCTACACAAGAGGACCACAGTTTATAATACTTTACATTGTTGCAGCATTTTACTGCATAGCAGGCATATTTTTTCTCTTGTATTATTGCCGGCTGTTTTCAAAAAGCCGTTTTTCATCATTAATTGCCACATATCCTCTTATCGCATTTTCAACTATATTTCAGATGATTAATCCCAAAATATTAATTGAGATGTTTGCACAAGCCATTGGAATATTATATATATTTATGATGATACAGCGCCCTGAGGAATCAATAAATGCTGACACTCAGCTTAGAAATATTGCATCATATGTTGACAACATTAAGCAGGCAACAATCACTAAGAAGAAATGCCGAATTATTATGATTAATATAACAAATTATAGCACTATCAAAGTAATGCTTGGTTACGAAGCAACCGTAAAGCTTCTTAGGGAGATAGCTGATAAGCTGCAGATGCTTAATAACACAATGGCCTTAAATTCAGACCTATATTACATAGGTTCAGGCAAATTCAGAGTAGTCGCATCAAACAAATATGCAGATAAACTAATAGATGCAGCAAAGAAGATTAACAAAGCCATGAAGCGCAATATGCTTGCAGACCAAATGGATGTAAACCTCACCACCTGCGTATGCATAACAAACTTCCCGGAAGATGTTGATAATTATGAAGACCTAATCGCACTTGGTAATATCCTAAATGCAAGATTCTATAACGGTCATGTTGTTTATGCTACAGACGTACTTGAGAGCTCACAGTATAAGATTATGAAGGATATAGACAGCATTATCGAATACTCACTTGCCAATCACAAATTTGAGGTATACTACCAGCCTATTTACTCTGTAAAGAGCAAATGCTTTAAAAGTGCAGAAGCCTTACTTCGTCTTCATACAGATGATGGTGGCTTTATTCCTCCTGATATTTTTATTACTGCAGCTGAAAAGAACGGTACAATTTACAAAATCGGTACCTTTGTATTAGAAGAAGTATGCAAATTTATTACAAGCAGTGAATTTGAGGAGCTGGATTTAGATTACATTGAAGTTAATCTGTCAGTTGCGCAGTGTATGCAGAAGGACATGTCCGAAGAAATCATTGAAATGATAAAGAAATATGACATCAATCCTGCCAAGCTCAACTTAGAAATAACAGAAACTGCAGCATCATATTCACAGAATACACTTATGAATAACTTAAATGAACTAGCCGAGTCCGGAATAGAAATCTCACTTGATGACTTTGGAACAGGCTATTCAAATATGATGCGTATAGCCTCACTTCCACTTAGCATGGTTAAGCTTGATAAAGCATTTGCAGACAGCGTTGAAGACTGCAGAAAGCAGGTTGTCCTTAACAATACTATCCGCATGATTAAAGAGCTTAATATGCAGATAGTAGTTGAAGGCGTTGAAACAGCCGCACTTGCTAAGAAATTCGCTGAGCTTAATTGCGAATACATACAAGGCTACTACTATTCAAAGCCAATTCCTAAGGACAAGCTTATTGACTTTATTACTAGTAAGCAGGCGTAGAAATAATCATTTCCATATCACCTGAATATAATATATTTCCGTATCCATTTGGTATAATAAAGTGATCGCCTTTGGATATAGGGCTATTATTAATAGCTCCTTTACCATTAATTATTGAGACAAGCATGAATGGCTGATCCATTACATGTCTCTTTTCCCCGGAAACCGAATTTTTCCATACAGTATAATATGGACAGCTTACGAGCTGATCCATATTTTTATTTGCAGTAATATCAGGATTCTTATTAGGAGTTTCAGGAACAAAAGGTGCCTTAATTACATCGATACTCTGCTTAACATGAAGCTGTCTTGGCTTACCGTTACTTAACCTGTCATAATCATATACACGATAAGTAACATCACTATTTTGTTGTGTTTCAAGAATCAGTGTTCCACCCTTAATCGCATGAACAGTACCGGGATTTATCTGGAAGAAATCTCCCGCCTTAACAGGAATCTCCCTAATAAAATCACTCCATCTGCCCTGTTCTATCATTTCCTTAACCTCTTTACTTGAAGAAGCATTATGACCGATTACTATGGTCGCATCTTCTTTTGCATCAAGAACATACCAGCATTCTGTTTTGCCAAGGGAACCATTTTCATGCTCTTTGGCATAATCATCATCAGGATGAACCTGTATACTAAGGTCATTATTTGCATCAATAATCTTTGTTAGAAGCGGAAAAACCTCACTCTTGATATTCCCAAACAGCTCCTTATGTTCAGTATAAAGGCTGCTTAAATGCATACCGGCGTATAACCCGTCTTTTACTACACAATCGCCATTTTGATGAGCACTGATTCCCCAGCACTCACCAACAGCATCACCATCTATAGCATAATTAAAATCAGTTTTTAGTCTGGTTCCTCCCCATATCATCTGTTTGAATACAGGCTCTAATCTGATTATATCCATATTAGTCTGCCTCCTCCATGTAAAATGCCTTTCTGGCAAGGCAATATGCACCAATAATTCCCTGTTTACCCAAAAGACCGGCAGGAACAATGTAATCATCTAATGAATTCATTTGTTTTGTATTGATATACCCATTCATATAGCTGCTAACCTTGCTTCTAATAAGTGGAAACAAATGTGGCTGCTCCATAACACCACCACCTAGTATTATTTTACATGGTGAATATGTAAGTATATAATTTGTTATTCCCTGAGCAATATAGTCTGCCTCAATATCCCAAATCTTAGAATCAGCAGATATCAGCTCAGCAGGTGTATTTGTCCTTGCTGCTATGGCAGGTCCGCTTGCAAGCCCTTCAAAACAATCACTATGATACGGGCAAATGCCCTTGAATTCGTCATCAGGATGTTTCCTAAGTAATATATGTCCTGCTTCCGGATGCAACATACCCTTTAATGTTTCACCTTCTATACAAACACCTACTCCAACGCCCGTACCAATTGTAATATATATTACATTCTTAAGATTCTTAGCAGCGCCATATGTTATCTCACCAAGGCATGCACAATTAACATCAGTATCAATCAACATAGGAACTTCAATACGCTTCTTAAGCTCTGAAAGAAATGGGTAATTTCTCCAACCCTTCTTTGGCGTATCAAGTACCATACCATAATTTTCAGAATCTTGATTTATATCTACAGGTCCAAAGCTGCCTATCCCAATGGCACATACTTTCTTTTCAGTAAAAAAGTCAGCAAGCATCTGAACCGCCTCATCAGGTGTTCCTGTTGAAAATCTGATGGAATCAAGCAACTCTCTATTCTCATCAAGTACAGCAGCTATTATTTTTGTTCCTCCTGTTTCCACAGCTCCAAATAACATATTGTCACACTCCTTTCAAACAA
>JAEDHX010000018.1 GCA_016296785.1 Coprococcus sp.
GAGTTTATAACGCAGAGTGATAATAAACATTTCAAGCAACATGATAATAGATATTACCAAATCTTTTAACGGCGTACGAAGGGCAGTATATATAGTACCATGAGCAAAGCACCTTCATGAACAAGACTCAAGAAACCATGGCGGCAAGCTGCGGTTGACATAATATCAGCCGCGGGACCTGTCCCCGTGGCAAAAATGGTGTTGAAATTGGACGCAATTTGGGGTAGCATTAGGGATAGGATTATTTTGAGGTAGATATTATGGCGGGAAAAAGTATGACTGCGAAGCAGATGCGGTCGATAATTCATTTTTTGGTGATAGTAAATATTGTGCTGATAATTGGTATTGTGGTGATAGCAATACTATATGCCAAGCAGTTAAATAGCAAAGACGATAATTCAAGGCAGGCCTTTACATATACGAAGGCTAACGGTGATTATATTGTATGCATTGACGCAGGTCATGGCGGAAGTGACGTGGGGGCAGAAGGCTTAGACGGCAGCTATGAAAAGGACGATAATCTCGAGCTTGCACTTCTAGTAGAGAAAAACTTAAAGAAAAGTGGTGTGAAAACCATAATGACGAGAACCGATGATTCTACTACAGACCTTAGCTACCGCTCAAAGCTGGCAAATGATGCCGATGCTGATTTATTTGTTTCCCTTCATCGCAATTCTACTGCATCATCAAAGAAAGTAAAGGGTGTGGAGATATGGATACATAGTTCAGGCTCTGACAGAAGCTATGCAATAGCTGATAATATCCTTAGTGCCCTTGAAGACGTAGGTGTTTCTAAGAACAGAGGTGTCCGAATAGGAACAATTGACGGAAGCGATAGCAATTATGCCGTAATCCGCGAAACTGAAATGACAAGCCTGATACTTGAAATGGGCTTTATGACAAATAAAGAAGATCAAAGATTATTTGATGACAATATAGAAGAATATGCAAATGCCATATCAAATGCTATAGTTGATTGGCTTAATCAATATTAAAAAACGAGTCCTGCAGTAGCAACTGACTACATGCCGGACTCGTTTTTATATATATGATTGTAAAAGATTATTCACTTATTACAGTTCGATTTCGTCCTGCCTCTTTTGCTTTATAAAGCGAAGCATCTGCTCTGTTAAACCATGCCTTTGAACTCTCACCCTGCTGGTGCTGTGCAATACCGCAGCTACATGTGATTCCATCCTTTAGCATAAACTGGAAATAGTAGCATCTGAATTCTGTTCTGATATCCTCAACAATATTAATAACCTTAGGCAGTTCAATATTGCTAAATAATATAACAAACTCCTCGCCACCATATCTGAATGCTATTCCGCTATCCTGAGATTTCTTTTGCATTATCTTACACAGTGACTTAATAACCACATCACCATTAGCATGGCCATATGTATCATTAACATTCTTAAAGTGGTCAATATCAAATATTGCAATAAATGAATTATTGCCGGTCTGTTCCGCACTCTCAATCTCATTCTCAAGAGTTTCCTCAAATGAACGTCTGTTATAAAGGCCTGTCATAGGATCCTTCTTCATCTCAACAGAAAGAGATCTCTGTATGATATTACTTTCGTTAATTGAATCAATTAGTTCATTAGTATGATTGTTTAATACTATGACAAGTGTACACAGCCCGATTGCAACAACCATTGACATAAACATATTGCCAAGAAGCGTTGGGTTCCAGCCCTTAGTAATTCCAAGGAATACATAATCTATTATTATTGATGCAACATTTAGTATTGTCATAACAACAGTGGTATCATTGTTAGCAAATATCGCACCTGCTACAATTGCAGCTCCCGGAAGCATAACGATAGCAGTCAGCTCACAGTGAAGAAATGCAGGTACTGCAAGAATAGTAAACATCATTATTGATACAATCCATCTCTTCTTTGCAAGAGAAATCCTGTCACTCTTAATAAGAGCTCTTGCCACTATCAATAGAATTCCTTCAACAACAATAGGCAGAATTGTCATTAAAAAAACATATCTAAAGCTATTGTCAAGTGATTTAATATATGAATGTCTAAAGAATGGCAAAAGTAATTCTATTGAAACAATAACACCACTAATAATAGCAAAAATATCCCATAATATTAAATGCCATCTCTCATTAATGTTATTACCTGATACCTCGTTCATATAATCTGCCTCCCAAATACACTAGTACCATTATAACATACATATTCACAAAACACCACTTATTTTTCAAACACTCAATCAAAGCACTCAATCAAAGGCATATAAACACTATTAAAACACATATCGCAAATACATATTTTATTATCGGGATAACTCACTATTATTTAATTGGGACAAATGTATACCCGCCCTTAGCATCATACTCAAGAGCTCCATATATCACTTCGCCAACACTAATATCCTTCAAATTATCTTCAACAATTACAGTAATTTCGATTTTCTTATTTATCAAGTCTGCAAATGCATCACTATCCGTATCTTCAACAACACCTATTACTATTCCGTCTCTAATCTCAAAAATTTTTATATGTGCATTAACAGAAGCTTCATTACCTGTCACAGCCTCACCTGATATATCCACACCGCTCTCCGTAACCGCTTCAGTATCATAAGAATCAACGGATTCATTTGCCATGTCATTATACATGTCATTATACATTTCATCAGACTTAATGCTAAGTCCGCTGTCGCTTTTTTGATTCACGCCTGTAACAAAAGGAAGTACAATTATTGTACATATGATAATAGCTGCTATTCCGACAGCTCCCCATACATATTTGAACACCTTTTTCTTTTTACGAAGCTCATATACATTACCAGTAGCTGTATTGTTATCAAGTCCTGCTTCTATCTTGGCCCATATTGCATCAGTAGGAGTATCAAGGTTATTAAGATATGCGTCTAATATTTGCTCATCAGTATAAGCATCACTATATTGTTTATTATCTTCTAATTCCATTCCTGACACCTCCTTAATTTCTTCAACGCATTATTGTATAGCCAGCTAACAGTACCTTGGGGTTTTTCAAGCATCTCAGATATTTCCTTAAATGTAAATTCACCCACAATCTTTAAATCAAGCACCTCTTTTTCCTCTTGCTTAAGATATGCCATAGCCGCCTTAACTGTTTCATTTAACGAAACGCTGTCTTCAAGGCTGCTTTGCGGAGCTGCTTTTTCCGGGAATTCATCAACTAACATTTCCCTATCCAATTTTCGTATTCTGTCTATTGTCATGTTCTTAGCAATAGTAACAAGCCATTTTTTATGTCCATTGCCGGCATTATATTTGCCGGAAATATTATATAGCTTAATAAAAAACTCAGAGGTAATATCCTCAGCCTCTTGCTTATTTCTAATCGTATCATATACGACTGAATAAATAAGCTTGACATATTCCTCGTATATCTTCCTAAGTGCATCTCGGTTCCCATGTGACATATCCACCATAAGATTGCCGAATTCAATATCAGTCATGTTCTTCCCTTTCTAACTACTGTACGAATAATAGTAAGCATTTTATTGTATTTTAAAAGATTTTTTTGCAGGTAAGTAATTCCATGATATATGTCTTAAGATTATCCTTATAAGAAAAATTCCAAGGCAAATATACATTATTAACTATCTCCATATCATAATCCTTGTGTATTGATATATCCATCGCAAGCTGCTTTGCCCCCTCCACATTGTGAAGTCTGTTGCAAATGTCAGAATTATTCGTAATGCTGTTATCTTCAATATCCTTTATTATTGCCAAGGCATCTGCCGTGTCACCCTGCACTGTAAGAAGCTCATAGCCAAATACAAAATAATGTCTGGTCAGCTTGTAAATCAAATCATTTAGCCTTGAAACTGCCATTACGTTAAGAGCAGATATTGCATTTGTAATATTATGCAACTCAGTGTCACCATAATTATCCTTAAAATAATAAACTAATGCAGCAAGTATTGCATTTATCTGACTATGAATGCCAATGGCTACGCTTATGTCTGCAAACTGTCCTTTGTCCCATTTTAAACTTCCGGAATTGTTATACCCAATTTGCATTAGCAGGTCAATAATATGCTCCTCTTCTGCGCCCTCACTCAACATTGCCTCAAGCATTCTGCAGGTTTCCTCTTCAATATTCCAAAACGGTACATCAGCACATATTGCATCTTCTATTTTATATCTTTCCTTTGCACGAACAAGTGCATCCATATCCTTATCAATAAGTACCAGTCTGGCCATCTCACTAAGTAGTGCTAAGTCAATATCATTTGCCTCGCCGGCGCCAAATATACATACAACAGGATTATCAATGCCTGTCATGTCAATAGAATTAACTATATATTCTGTTACGCTGTTCCTATAATTGCGCCAGCCCTCATAAGCACCCTGTATCCTGGCTGCTGCTACAAGCCTGTCATATATACTCTCATTCATTTATTTAACGGTTTCCTCCCAAAATGTTGTTGCCGGCCAATTTGTTGTATCATAGGAACTACGAATCCAGCTATTAAACAGCTTTAATTTGCTTTGAATATGTGGCGAGGACAATAACGTCTCCTGCTCAAATGAAAGACTTGGAAATAATGAGTATTCATATAATACAGCCAGCTCTTCGAGCATAGACACCTTACTATAAGCATTTACAAAATATATCTCGCCATCCGGATCAAATACTGTATACCTTGCTGAGTCATCATGCTCTTCATATCCGGCATACTCGCCATAATACTCAAAATCTTCAGGACTGGTTAAAAACCACTCTTCATAATTAATATCTGTATATTCCGTAATAGCATGAATAAGCTCATGTACTATTGTAGTTCTTAGATTATTATCTTCAATTGTATTCTTATATAGACAGGTATATATATCCGCATCAAGGACAATAACTGAGGCTCCTTCACAAACACAATGTGCGCCTATCTCATCTATACCATTATCAACAATATTAAGTGACTTGCACAGGTAAAATCTGCATTTATTCTCTGCCCCAATGTACTTAAGCTGTGAAAATAAATTATCAGGGAAGAGCTCTAATGTCTCCTTTAGGTTAATTAATGCCCCTTTAAGTAATACCTCATCATACAACGCTGTCATATCTATATCATTTACCCTGACATTGTCAGTTTCTTCGCCATAGAGTATCTCGATATCATATTTTTCTTCAAGCATACTTTTTATATCCTCGCAGCTTAATTCATCATATTCATGATTAACTAAACACAGCTCTTCATCATCATAGATAGGTTTGTCAACTATCTCCTGATTAAAGTCCCATAAAAGAACATTTTTGATATAACCATCAAAATCGATTAGTACTATAACCGCAACTTCACCACACGCGTTAATGCCACCTATTCTGTCCTTGGAATTATAGGTGAATATATAATCATTTTTATTGAGATTATTTAGCCATAGACATGCAGTTATCTCTCCGGTTTCAAAATCATACGCATTATAAGTATATGAAACTGTGCTATTGCCATCGACTATTTTATTATTCTCTACATATGTAAATAGCTTATTGTTCTTCCAGTCAATCTCAGCCGATTCATATTCTATTGTATAGTCAGGTGTTGCATTTATATAGTCACTTGATATGGCACAGATATTGCCATCAAATATTCTTGCGTTTCTCTCAGAGCCTATGCCCTCGCCGGAACAATATATATTGACATTAGGCAGCTGTTCAACTTCATTTGTTGTCATATCAATCATGAATTTTGACTCATCCTTGTCACCATATAGAAATACAACAACCTCCTTGCTGTTTGAAGAATTAGTTATAAAGTTAGCATTTCCCCACTCATCATTAGTAGCAGAATAATAATTAATATATGATTCATTCTCATATGAATAACCTGTTACATCACCATAGCCTGATGTGTATAGCAAAATATCACTATCATAATTATAGTAATATCCGCTAAGAACATCATATGTTCCGTATTCCTTTTTATTTGCAAGCTCTTCTTCTGAACATGACGGCACAGCTCTCTCTCTGATTTCCTTTAGGCTGTCATCACATACTACTATTCTTGGAGCATCACCTGATATATCAGTATATACTATGTACTTGCTGTCATATACATAATAATTACTCGCATATTCACTAACCTTAATCTCAAGTGTATCGCTGTGCTCACCTGTCTTTATGTCGTACACATTAAGTCTAATCAAATTGTAATCCTCATTTACAACAAGGAGCTTCATATTCGAAAATGGAATAATAGTTGTATATCCACTTATATTAAGCAACTCTTCAATATTATTTCTTATATCCTTTACATCTGTCCTGCCTTCATAGAACTCACCCGGTATATCTGTAAGAATATTTACCGGTTCCTCCTCTGTTACAGCCTCAGTTGTTGTATCAGTTGATTCCTCAGTGCTTGCAGCAGTATCCGACCGGGTATCATTACCTCCCTCAGAATTATTATCAGCTTTATTGCATCCGGCAATTGCAAGCATTGCACAGCAAAGCATTATAAGCAATATTGTTATCCTTTTACACGATTCAAAAATACTCTTATTCGTCATACCCTTTGTCCTCCTGTTATCCAAATGATGTATTACATAAATATATTATTAATTTTTAATATACCATAACTTCATTTTATTGTATAATTATTTTAATATATAGTTTTTATATTGTATAATTACCATATTGCCACATAGCAATATAAACTACAAAATGCACTATCTGTTAGGAGAGTATGATGAATAATATTAACAATACAAATGATAATAAAGATATCACACAATATGTGGATGCCATATTATATCCGGAGGCAAATCCTTTCCAGAAGGATATATCAAAGTTTGAAGAACTCATGATGATGTATACCTGTGCAATAAAAGAGGTTCAAACTAAGCTGGAGGTTCTAAATACCGACTTTAGCGTCCGATATAAAAGGAATCCAATTGAGTTCATAACCTCGCGACTTAAGAGACCGGCTTCTATTGCAGCCAAGCTTAAATCTAAGAATATTCCTCTTAGTGTAAATGCCATAAAAACAAATCTGAATGATGCAGCAGGAATTAGAGTTATATGTTCATTTATTGATGATATTTATGCCATTGCTGAAAGGCTTGTGCGTCAGGACGATATAACACTTATAGATGCTAAGGATTATATTATGCATCCAAAGCCAAATGGATACAGGAGCCTTCATCTTATTGTTGAGGTACCCGTATTCTTTGCTGACATAACAAGAAATATGCGTGTTGAGGTACAGATAAGAACAATCGCAATGGACTTTTGGGCAAGCCTTGATCATCAGCTAAAATATAAGCATAATATTGATAATCCTGAAGAAATAACTGCTGCCCTAAAAAAATGTGCTGATACAATAGCGCAGACAGACCTTGATATGCAAGCTATTAAGAACAGCATATACGGAGAAGAAAAACAGCCTATCAAGAAGTTTGATGACAATATATTATGATACCAAAGACAGCATCGACTAAATATATTATTTAATATTTAATATTTATTATTTATTATTTGTTATTTATTATCTATTACTTGTTGGAGGAAATACATGAACAAAGCAGAGGTTGTTATTAATAAACTAATTAATAAAGGCTATCATATCAGCTGTGCTGAGAGCTGTACCGGTGGTATGCTGACAAGCCAAATTGTCAATATTCCTAATGCGTCTTTAGTGCTTGATGCGTCAATAGTAACTTATGCTAATGAAGCAAAAATTAAATATCTTGGTGTAACATCTGATACGATAGATAAATATGGCGTAGTCAGCGAAGCTGTTGCCGGAGAGATGGCTGTCGGAATTGCACAAGCTAATAATGCCGAGGTTGGTATCGGTATATCAGGTATTGCAGGACCTACAGGAGGAACTAAGGAAAAGCCGGTTGGCACAGTATGCTTCGGTATATCAATTAATAATGAGCTTTCAACATATACTGTTTTATTTGGTAATATCGGAAGACAAATTGTTCGTGAAAAAAGTGTTGATTTTGTATTTGACAAATTAATCGAACTGTTATAGAATGTTATCTGTTGCAAGAAAAATGTGCATGTAGCTCAGCTGGATAGAGCACTTGGCTACGGACCAAGGTGTCGGGGGTTCGAATCCTCTCATGCACGTTATAACAAAGAAAGACTGAAGCAATTTGCTCCAGTCTTTCTTTGTTATCTTGATTTTGATTTATCGTTATGTATTGAACTAAATTCTACATTCTTTAGTTCCATCTTATCATTATCTATCGAAAAATCATCCTCAGCATTATTATTTACCTTTGAAATAATACTACAAAAATCTGCCTTAAATACAGCCTGCTTACTATCATTGCCAAACAGGAATGCATTCTTACCCATAATATTTGCATTGCAGGTTGAATGACTAATAATAATACCGGTTTCTGCGTTCTTACCGCCAATGCCATAGAAATTCTCTACTGTAGAATTAATGTAGACATCAGCATTTGCAATCTCAGTATCGCTCTTCTTTCCATTTAATGCACCTATTCCAACTACATCTGTACCATTACAGTCAATACTAAGACCTACATTCTCAACATATGTATTAGCATTATCATAGTACGAACCAACACAAACACTAGTATTGATTCCATCAATAATCTTTATATTGCAGTTAGTAAGCTTTAGGTCAGTATCATTATGTATTGAACCAATACCAACACCATATTGTCCTCTTACATCAATATAATAACTACCCTTGTTAATCTCGATTATGCCACCAAGTCCTGAGCCAATAGCAACGCCTCTCATGCCATTTGCAACAATACATATCTCGCCATCCTGGCATAAGGATAACCTTCCATGGCGTTCATTTAAGCCATTGCCAATACAGTAATATTTACCACTGTTAACTGTTATATTCAGCTTCCCATCACCGATAAATGTTACAGAGGAGGATTCAGGAACCTTAATTCCGCCCATCTTAAGATCATTATCGCCTGCAATTCTAAATACAATATTACAGTTATTACCAACTTCGATACAAGGCGTATCTCTTTCACTCTCGAAGCTTACATTATTAAGACATACTGTTCCCTTAAATCCATCTGCAATACTAAGATTAATATTGAATTGGAAACCAACGGCGCCAACAATCTCTATCTCATTATCACATGGAGTATTACTAATTGTAATATGATTAACCTTATCTGCAGCCATTCCGACAATAGACACTCTCTGGTCACCCTTAACATAGTATGTCTTATTGCTTGCCTTCATGTTAAGCATCTGATTGTATTGAATAATCTCGTTAATTATACTCTGACCGATTATCTGGATTACAGAAGCATTAGGTCTTGCAGTATAATATCCCTGAATAAGATCAACACCATACTTAATAACCTCTTTTAACTCCTGAGTGGTCTCAATACCTTCAGCAAGTGTAATAATATCATTATCGTGAGCAAACTCAATAATATTCTTTACAAAATGCTGTTTCTGAGGATTCTCATTAATATCCTCCATAAGGACTCTGTCAATCTTAACATACCGAGGCATATATCTTAGTAGATTATTGATATTAGAGTATCCTGTACCATAATCATCTATAGCCGTATCAACATTAAGCTGTCTGTAATTAGTCTTAAGCTTGTCAAGCTGTTCATCACCCATCTGTGTTTCTTCTGTAAATTCAACAACAAGCTTGCCATTATACTTAGACATTACTCTGTCAATATCCTTCTTATCTGCATCATCAAGAACACAACCCGGAATACTGTTAATGAATATCTTCTTGCCCTTGAAGAGATCTTCATTGCCCTCAATATAATTTAGTACATTCTTAAAGGTTGCCCTCTCAACATCAGCCATGCGGTCCATACGCTCTGCACTCTGCAAAATATCTGCAGGTGATACGCGTTCCTTTACATTAGCTCTCATAAGAGCCTCGTATGCATATATCTCACCAGTCTTAGCAAGAACGATAGGCTGGAAATGATAAATCAGCTTATTATTATCTAATATATCAGCAACAAGCTTATCCATATTCTTTTCTTCTTCAGTCTGTCCGCCCTGTGCCAAATCCATCTTACGACGTTCTGACTTAACATTATTCTTCTTGGCAACAGCACTATTTACAAGCATCTCCATATCATTAGTTGTTGTTATCTTTCTAACGGAAACACCTGATGAAATATGTATCTCATAATTATCCTTGTTGTTTGAATTAAAATCACTAATACTTCTTTCAAGAACTGACAGGAAATTCCTGCCTGCATCTAATGACTCGTCTTCAACTATCATTACACATACAAACTCATCATCACAAAGTCTTGAACAAAGCATTCCATCAATCGCACAATCACTTATTATTCTGGACAGGTTGAGAATAGCCTCATCGCCCTTATTTCTACCAAGTCTCATATTGATATCACTAATCTTTGAAATATCAATTGCAACTGCAAGAATACAGTCATCATTCTCTACTGCCCTTTCAATAACTGCACTGCTCATCTTAATGAAACCTCTGTAGTTGTAAAGACCGGTAAGAGAATCTCTTATCTGTGTAGCCTCAATCTTATTAATAAGCTCTGCAAGACTTGCCTGACGATAGAAGGACTCCATACCCTGCATAATACTCTTAAGCCAGTTAAGATATACACCTGTATAGCTTCTGGCATTATTACCATAACTAAGCACTGCATATCCAAAGCATCTGTCATCGAAATGTATTGGTGTAAAGAAGAATGCCCGCGGCATATCACTATTCTCGTGTAATTCAGGTAATAGCAATTCGCTTCTAAACGGATTATCAAAATCCATAACATTACCAAAATCTTCATCAGGTCCACACTTAATTATCGGATATACATATTCAGTATATCCCTCACGAAGTGCTTCATCACCTGTCATAATGCTCGGCTGATTCCAATAATCATTCATGCATATATAGAATCTGTCAAAGCTCCTTATCTGATGAACATACTGGAATACAGTATTATAAAACTCCTTTATTAATGTGGCAGATAATAAATCATCCATAAGATGGTTATAGTTTGACTTGTAGCTGTCAGTAGACGATTCTGTAGCCCATTTCTTACGTCTGAAATCATTTCTTACCTTCTCTGTAAACTCACAGCCACAGCTTCCACCTATTAATATATCTCCATCACTTCTAAACTCATCCAGTTTCTCTCCATTTAATGAAGCATGTATCCATCTTGCACTATACATACCACATTCCTTAGCAGGAATATCAGCAGAGGTAAGTGGAGTCGGACTCTGCAAGCCCTCTTCAATTGAATCATAACCAATAACAGCAATATCCTGAGGTATTCTATAACCATATTTCTCAAGCTGCTCTGCTGCACCAATTGCCATCTCATCATTAGCACATGCAATTGCTTCCGGAAGATAATCTCTATGCTTTACAAGAGTATCAACTACATCTCTTCCGGCCTTATAGTTCCAATCACCATAAAATACATTATCTTCAGATACCGTAATGCCATGGTTAGCCATACTGTCTCTATATCCCTTTTCACGCTGAATGGCATGAGGATGATATCTTAGTCCACTTACATAGACAATATCTTTATACCCATGAACCTCAATCAGATGGTCAATAAGCTTCAAAAATGGTGTGTAATGATCCATCATAACAGTTTCAAAATACTCACTCTCCCTGTCAACAATTAATACAGGTCCATTAAAATTATCACGCACCTTGCTAAGTATCTTATCAACAGCTCCCGGAGTCTGGATTCTGTCTGTCATAATAACAAATCCATCAAACATTTTGAAATTAATCAGATTATATATATTAGAATCTCCTATACCCCTAAGAGGTGTCTCCTGGAACTTAAGATTCATATTAAATATACATACATCATAATTATATTCAAATGCCTGCTCAAGAAATCCAGTCACAAATTCATTTGGAGTTTTCTCTTCTGATTGTGCAGTAAGGACTGCTATTCTTTTTCGTTCCATAGTTACACCTTCTTCCATCAGAGTTATTAGCTAACCTGTTCCTCATTATTCTCTCTCACAATTCTATTACCATTATGCAAGAATTCAGAAACAGTATTAATAAGCTTAATTGATGTAGTTTCTACACGCATATCTGTATTGTACGCATTATTAACATCAGTATGAAGCTCTGTAAATATACTTTGAAGTTCTGCCGTTTTATCGTCGTTACCAACAAAGTAGGCATTTGCCCCTTGAATATATGTTTTGAGATCTGTATGCTCAATAACAACCTTAGTCTTAGCCTTATGGCCACCGATACCATAGAAATCGGTAATCTGTGCATACAAATCAACAGAAGCATTCTTCACGTGAACCTCACACTCACCGCCATAGAGTGTACCAATTCCTACAACATTTGATCCATTGCATTTCTCTCTTAAAAACAGGTTCTCTGCATATATCTTAGCATTACCATTATAAGAGCCAATAACAGCTCCTTCTGTTATTCCCGAATTAATATCCAAACTGCAATAATCTATCTTTAGCTCTACATCTGCATCAAATGCGCCTATTGCAACACCTTGTCGGCCCCTGATATCCATAACATAACCACCCTTATGAATATCGATATATCCACCAAGTCCTGAACCGATTGCGACACCACGCATACCATTAGCATGAATATTAATCTCTCCATCAAGATTAAATATGATATCACCATGGCGCGAGCTCAAATCATTACCTATAGCATAATATTTGCTATTTGTTACCTTTATCTCTAAATTACCATTTCCCTCAATTCCGAGAATAGAGGTCTCAGGAACCCTGATGCCGCCTATTGCAAGCTCATTATTGCCAACAAGCTTTAATGTAACACTGCAATTATTACCAATATCAATACATGGCAAATCCTTCTCGCTTGAAAGATAAGCATTATTTAGGCAGACAGTTCCGGAGAAGCCATCTTCAATATTCAGATGAATATTTGAATGGAAGCCCATTGCTCCAACTATCTCTATCTCATTACCTTCAATACCGCTTTCAATTGTAATATGGTTATACTTATCCTTGGCAAGATTAATCAAGGAAACACGTCTTTCATCAAGGAGTGAAAATACCTTATTACCGGAGCGGTTACTATTGCTCTTATTAAATTGAATTATCTCATTTGCAATATTAGTATCTATCTTAAGTAATACTTCCTTGTTAGGCTTAGCAGTATAAAAGCCCTGAATCAAATCAATGCCATACTTAATAGCTTCTTTTAATTCTTTAGCATTCTCAACGCCTTCTGCCAAAGTAATAATATCATTGTCATGAGCAAATTCTATAATGTTTTTAACAAAATGCTGTTTCTGCGGATTATCATATATTCCATTAATAAGCACCCTGTCAATCTTAACATATCTAGGCATATATCTAAGCAGATTATCAACATTAGCATAGCCTGTTCCATAATCGTCAAGTGCCGTTTCGACATTAAGACGCTTATAGTTATCTTTGAGCTTAGTCAGCTGCTCATCATTCATCTGTGTCTCCTCAGTAAATTCAACAACAAGCTGGCCCTGATACTTCATCATCATCTCATTTACCCATTCGGCATCTTTATCCTTCAGGCTACAACCGGGTATACTGTTAATAAATATCTTCTTTCCTCTAAACAGCTCAGCATTCTTATCCATATAATCAAGAATATTTATAAATGTAGCTCTCTCAATATCATCTAATCTGCCAAGTCGCTCAGCACTCTCAATAATATCAAGTGGTGCAATCTTCTGATCTACATCAGCTCTCATAAGTGCCTCATAGGAGAATATCTCACCTGTACGGGCATTAACAACAGGCTGGAAATAATATTCAAGCTTATTGTTATCAATAATATATTCAACAAGCTTATCCATTACCTTCTGTGCCGCACTTACCTTAGTCGGATTATTCATCTTCTTCTGGATATTAGCCTTATTAATATTCTTAGTTGTAATTGCTGAATTAACAAGCTTCTCAATAGACGAAACCTCTGAAACACTTACTACCGTTATACCTGTTACAATATCAAGACTATATTCCTTGCCACTATTCAGGTTAAACTCAGCTGTAATTCTATCAAGCTTATTTACTATTTCATTTGCCTTATCAGAAGCTTCTGTGTCTCCTGTTATAATGCATACAAACTCGTCATTACTCACTCTCGATGGATGCATATTAGTTGAGGTTGCTTCAATAATCAGCTTAGAAAAGCTGACAATTGCATCATCACCTGCATCTCTTCCATATCTTGTATTAATATCACGAAGCCCCATAATATCCATCGCAATAACAGACACATACCCTGCATCAGACACATTGTGCTCATGAATACTGGCAATGCATTTATCAAGAAATCCCCGATAATTATAAAGACCTGTAAGAGAATCTCTTATGTGTGAGGCTTCAATCTTATTAATAAGCTCTGTAAGGCTTGCCTGACGATAGAATGCCTCCATTCCCTGCATAACACTCTTCATCCATCCCCTAAATACGTGGGTATAGCTCCTTGCAATATTCTTATATACAAGTGCTGCATATCCAAAGCATCTGTCATCAAAGAATATAGGTGTGAAGAAGAACGCTCTTGGCTGATCACAATCACAATTAAGCTCCGGTAACATTACGTCTCTTCTAAATGCTTCATCAAAGTCAATAGAATTATTGTAATCCAAATCCTCGCCGCATCTGATAATCGGATAAATATATTCTGAATATCCATGCCTAAGTGCATCATCTCCTGTCATAATCTCAGGAGCATTCCAATATTCATTCATACAGATGTAGAATTTATTAAAATCACGAATCTGATATGTATATTGAAAAATAGTATTATAAAATGCGCTTATATCTCTGCTCGAAAGCAAGTCATCCATAACAAGATTATGGCTTGCACTATAGCCCTCCATAAACCTATCAGTAGTCCATTCAGGTCTTCTGTATAATGATTCTTCATCAATTATTGTATCTTCACAGCCACAGCTTCCGCCAAGAAGAATGCTGTTATCACTGGAAAATGGTTCAATCTCCTCACCATTGATCATCGCAGTAATCTTACATGCACAATATGACCCAAAATCCTTAGAAGGCAAATGAGCCGAGGTTACTGACTTAGGTGCATGTCTTCCATCATAGGATGAATCATAGCCTGTAACAGTAATATCGCCGGGTATATTGTAACCGCTTCTTGTAAGATAATCTGCTACACCAAGTGCCATTTCATCATTAGCACAGGCAATTGCCTGTGGCAGATATGATCTCTCCTTAAGGATTCTCTCAACTGCTTCCCTTCCTGAATGGAAACAATAATCCCCATAATATATATAATCATCACTTACTGTGATTCCATGAGCTTTCATGCAATCACGATAAGCCTGTTCTCTTTGCACAGAGTGAGGATGGTCTTTCACACCATTTACAAACAAGATATCACTATAATTATGTTTAGTTATCAGATGCTCAACAATCTTATAAACCGGACTATAATGATCCATCCTTGCATAATCAAAGTATTCGTTATCTCTATCTATAACAAGGACAGGGCCATCAAAACTCTCTCTTACTTCTTCCTCAACATGTTTAGCTACGCCGGGAGTCTGAATCACGTCAAGCATAAGAACCACAGCATCAAACATACTGTAGTTAATAATACTGTATATATTAGAATCACCTATTTCCCTCTGCTCAGTTTCCTGAAATTTCTTGTACATGGAAAAGATACACACGTCATAATCAAACTTAAATGACTGCTCTAAGAATCCCGTAATAAAATTCTTCTGTGTCTTTTCCTCCGCCTGAGCAGTAAGAATTGCTATTCTCTTACGCCTAACCATTTTATCACTCTCCCCTGAATCACTGTTCTCCAAACAATATTAACAATATAATATCATAATTTAGATAGTTTGTACATATTTTCAGTGATTTTATACATATATTACTCATAATTACGCACTATATTATATAATATACATAACAAAGGTCGCCCGGGTAATGATATTGCCCGTGCGACCTTTATTGTATTATGAAACCTGTTCAAACTGAGAGTTATATAGCTCAGCATAAAATCCATTCTGCCTCATAAGCTCATCATGATTTCCCTGTTCTATAATATCTCCATTCTTCATTACAAGTATAGCATCAGCATTCTTTATTGTTGATAATCTATGAGCAATTACAAAGCTTGTTCTACCCTTCATAAGATTATCCATTGCCCGTTGAATACGATGCTCTGTTCTTGTATCAACTGATGATGTTGCCTCATCAAGAATAAGAATAGGATTATCTGCCAGAATCGCTCTAGCTATTGTAAGAAGCTGCTTTTGTCCCTGTGAAATATTAGTTATCTCTTCATTTAGCTCCATATTATATCCACCCGGAAGTGTAGATATAAATCTATGTGCATGAGCCGCCTTTGCCGCCGCGATAACCTCCTCATCAGTTGCATCTAATCTTCCATATCTGATATTCTCCATAATCGTACCCTTGAAGAGCCATGTATCCTGAAGAACCATTCCAAATGCATCTCTTAATTCTCGTCTGTTAAAGTCCTTAATATTATGACCATCAAGCTTTATTGCGCCTTCATCCACATCATAGAATCTCATAAGCAGCTTAACAATTGTAGTTTTACCGGCACCTGTTGGACCTACAATCGCAATCTGCTTACCCTGTTCAACCTTCATGCAAAAATCATGTATGATAGTCTGATTCTTATCATATCCAAACTTAACATGGTCAAATTCTACCTCGCCTGTAATCTCTGATACTTCAACAGGGTTAGAAACAATCTGTTCTTCCTCTTCCTCTTCAAGTACCTCAAATACTCTTTCAGCAGCTGCTGCCATCTGCTGCATCATATTTGTTACCTGTGCAACCTGTTGGATAGGCTGGGTAAAGTTTTTCACGTATTGAATAAACGCCTGTATATCACCTATCTCAATTACACCCTTTATAGCAAGGCCTGCTCCTGATATAGCAACTCCTACATATCCAAGGTTACCGACAAACATCATAATCGGATGCATAAGTCCTGAGAAAAATTGTGCCTTCCACGCTGACTTATAAAGAGTGTCGTTTGTATCATGAAAAGTCTTAAGCACTTCCTTCTCTTTATTATAGGCCTTTACAACCTTATGACCACCATACATTTCCTCAACCTGTCCGTTAATATGACCAACATATTCCTGTTGCCTCTTAAAGAACTTCTGCGAACGTTTAATTACTACTCCCATAAGTCCAACACTAATAGGAAGAATAAGTAGTGCAATAAGTGTCATAAGAGGACTTATTGTTAGCATCATAATAAGAACACCTATGACTGTTGTAAGCGATGTAATAAGCTGCGTAATGCTCTGGTTAAGTCCATTTCCCATTGTATCAATATCGTTAGTTATTCGGGAAAGTACCTCTCCATATGTTCTGCTTTCAAAATACTTAAGTGGCATTCTGTTTATCTTCTCAGAAACCTCCTTACGCATTCTATAGCAAAGCTTCTGTGTTATTCCTGTCATGATAAAGCCCTGTATAAAGTTAAAAACAACACTTACAAGATATAGAACAAGACAGAAGAAAAGGATTCTTCCAATCCTGGCAAAATCAATTCCTCCCATACCACTTATCTTATTCATAATACCTTCAGATAACAGGGTCGTAGCTTTTCCTAATACCTTAGGGCAAATAACATTAAAAATAGTACTTCCAATTGCAAATATCATAACTACAAATACAGCAATTCTGTATCTGCCTATATATCTGAATATCTTTCCTATTGTTCCTTTAAAATTCTTAGCCTTCTCTCCACCGTTCATCATTCCGTGTGGTCCACCGGGACCGCCCGGACCTCTGTGTTTTGGAGCTGTATGTCTGTTTGTTCCTTCCATCTTCTACACCTCCTTCATGCTATTTGCAATTTCGCTCTCTGAAAGCTGTGACTGTGCAATCTGGCTATACACATCACAGGTTTTCATAAGCTCTTTATGAGTACCCTTACCCACAACCATTCCATCATCAATTACAAGAATCTGGTCTGCATGAAGTATTGTACTTACTCTTTGTGCCACAATAAATACAGTGCTGTCTGCCATATTCTCACCAAGAGCCTTTCTTACGGCTACATCAGTTTTATAATCAAGAGCTGAGAAGCTGTCATCAAACACATAAATCTTAGGGTTTCTTGCTATAGCTCTTGCTATTGCGAGTCGCTGTTTCTGACCACCGGATACATTAGTACCGCCTTGCGCAATAGTACTGTCATATCCATCTTCCTTATCCAGAATAAATTCATCTGCATGAGCTATTTGAGCGGCAAGCTCCATTTGCTCCTTTGTTGCATCAGGAGCACCAAATTTAATATTTGACTCGATTGTACCCGAGAACAAAATACCCTTTTGCGGAACATATCCAATATTTCTTCTGATACTATCCATGGTAAGATTTCTAATATCAGTACCGTCAATAGTAATCGAACCATCCGTTACATCATAAAATCTTGGAATAAGCTGCACAAGAGTACTCTTTCCACAACCGGTACTACCAATAATTGCAGTTGTTGTTCCCGGCTTTGCAACAAAGCTGATATCCTTAAGCACATACTCATCACTATCAGGATACTTAAAGCTTACCTCCTTATATTCAACAATACCCTTTACATCAGTTAATTCCTTTGCATCCCTTGAATCACTAATATTACTGTCAGTTTCAAGAACCTCTTTAATTCTGTCAGCTGCAACACCTGCTCTTGGAAGCATAATCGACATCATGCTAAGCATTAAGAAGGACATAATAATCTGCATTGTATACGTGATAAATGCTGTCATTGCACCAACCTGAAGAACACCTTGTTCTATTCTGTGTGCTGCAACCCACTCGATTAAGATTGAAACACCGTACATTATAAACATAAGTGAAGGCATCATAAATGTCATCAGTCTGTTTACAAAAAGAGTTGTCTTAGTAAGGTCTTTATTTGCCTCATCAAAACGTTCTTCCTCATGCTTTTCTCTTCCAAATGCACGTATTACCGGAATACCTGTTAATATTTCACGAGAAACAAGATTTACCTTATCAACAAGAAGCTGCATCTTCTTAAAGCCGGGAAGACCTATTAGCATTAATGTTCCAATAAGAATAAGAATCGCTGCAACTGCAATAACAATTATAAAGCCCATGCCGGCACCGGTTTTTACTACCTTAAGGATTCCACCTACAGCCATAATTGGTGCATAAGCAATCATTCTAAGAAGCATAACAGTAACCATCTGTATCTGCTGAACATCATTTGTCGAACGTGTAATAAGCGATGCTGTGGAGAATTTATTAATCTCTGAATCAGAGAATCCAATTACCTTTGTAAATATCTGTTCACGCAGATTACATCCAACGCCTGCCGCAACTTTTGATGCAAGAAGTCCAACTAACACAGCCGTAACTACCATAAGAAGAGTCAATGCAAGCATCTTAAGTCCTGCAATAATAAGATAATCCTTCTGAATGCTATTATAGTCATAAGATATACTGTCATAGCATAATACAGTACATGATATCGCAGCTGACTTCAGAAAACTGTCCCCCATCTTATCCTCTATGCCCGATATAACAGGTCGAATGCTATCTCCCATCATCATCCATGCCTCATATGGCAAATCATCAAGATTCATTCCGCTACCTTCAAGCATATCATTTATCTCGTTATTTTCGTCAGATTCTGCCATCTTATAAGGGTAGTAATACATCATAAGAGGAACTGCACATACTTCATCAAGTTTCGCAATATTTTCCTTCCCTTCATCCGTCATGTGGTAGCAGCCATCTTCACCTTTAACGTAATACTTCTCCCAAATGGATTTATCTTCTTCATTCTCAATGAAACCACCGACAACATCATATGCCTTCTCGGGCATAACATAAGGAGAACAATATTCTATTCCATGATTCTGTATTCCCGTATCAATGAGGTTTGATGTATAACCGGGAAGCGCCAGATCACAATATGCCTGAACAATCAGCAGGGCAAGTATTGCAATTACCGATTTCCAATATGGTATTAAATTCTTAAATATCTGCATTCTAAACACTCCTATAATTTGCAATCTAATAAATAAGCTTTTGCCATTATACCCCCTGATTTTTCCAATATCAATTAAATATCCATAAATTTTTTCTAACCAGAAACAAAAGCCTCCAATTACTATATTCTAACTACTTTGTAGCCAGAAATATGTCATAATCGGAGGCTCTTATATAAATCTTCATGTAATGTATTGGCAAATGCCATTAACAAATCATGTATATTTCTAATTATTCAATTACCTTGATCCAGCCTTCAGGTCCTTCAATCCTACCCATCTGAATACCTGTAAGTGTATCATAAAGCTTCTTTGTAACAGGTCCCATGCTGTCCATTCCACTTGGGAAGCAAATCTCGTTTCCATGGTCATATATCTTACCAACAGGTGAAATAACTGCTGCTGTACCACAAAGACCACACTCAGCAAAGTCCTTTACCTCATCAAAGTAAACTTCTCTTTCCTCAACCTCAAGACCAAGAATATCCTTTGCTACTACCATAAGTGAGCGTCTTGTAATTGATGGAAGGATGCTGTCTGACTTAGGTGTTACAATCTTACCATCCTTTGTTACAAACAGGAAGTTAGCGCCGCCGGTCTCTTCAACCTTTGTTCTTGTAGCTGCATCAAGATACATATTCTCATCAAAGCCCTCTTTATGAGCAGTTACAATAGCATGAAGACTCATCGCATAGTTTAATCCTGCCTTAATATGACCTGTACCATGAGGTGCAGCTCTGTCAAAATCAGAAACCTTAATAGTAATAGGCTTAGCACCACCCTTGAAATAAGGACCAACAGGTGTACAGAAGATTCTGAACTGATATTCATCAGCCGGTTTAACACCTATTACAGGATTTGAACCAAACATATATGGTCTGATATAAAGTGTTGCTCCTGAACCATATGGTGGAACATATCCAATATTAGCCTTAACTGTCTCTACTACTGCATCTACAAATCTATCCTCAGGAAATACAGGCATCTCAAGTCTTCTAGCAGAATCAGCAAGTCTGCTGGCATTAAGATCAGGACGGAAACACACTACCCTGCCGTCTTCAGTTGTATATGCTTTTAAGCCTTCAAATATAGTCTGCGCATATTGAAGTACTCCGGCACACTCACTGATTACGACCTGTGAATCCTCAGTCATAATTCCATCATCCCATTTGCCATCCTTGAAATTTGATACAAATCTCTTATCTGTCTGAATGTATCCAAATCCAAGATTTGCCCAATCAATATTTTTCTTTTCCATATTCATCAGCTTCCTTTCCAGTAAAAAAAATAAAATCGCAAATAACGTCGCGTCTAGTATCAGTTATAGCACATAATTTTTTGATTTTCCATAGAAAAACCATATTTTTTTATTACAGCATTTGTTTTGTTCATATTCTTCGAATTATTTTTACAAATTACTTAATTGTTGTTAATAATTTGTTCATAACTGTATTGTATATTAAAGATAGTTCTTCAAACATTTTTTCTCTTTGTTGTTTTAAAAAACCACACTTTGCAGTGTGGTTTTTTTACGTTGTATTATTTTCTTTTCAAAAGCTCTATTTTTTTAATCCTTATTCAGCATCAACCGTAGGCTTCTTAGCTTCCTCAAATGTATTAATAACATCCTCTGAAGGCTTCTTTGTTACCAATGAAACAATTATTGCTGTAATAAGACCTGCTACGAATCCAGGAATAATCTCATATAATCCTGTTGATGCAGCAAGGAACTTAAACCAAAGAGCATCAACTGTAAATCCAACAATAATAGATGCCAATGTACCTGCGTAGTTAAGACGCTTCCAATAAAGTGATAGTAATATTGCAGGTCCAAACGCTGCTCCAAACGCTCCCCATGCATTACTTACAAGATCCATAATACTCTTGCAATTAGGGTTCATAGCGATAAACAGTGCAACTACTGCAATTACAATAACCACAAAACGTCCTGCCCAAAGCATCTCTTTATCTGATGCATTCTTACGAAATACCGGCTTGTATACATCTGAAGAAAAAGCAGATGATGATGCAAGAAGCTGTGAGTCAGCAGTACTCATTGATGCAGCAAGAATAGCTGAAAGAAGAATACCGGCTATTACAGCAGGGAAAACTGCACGTACTGTACTAATAAATACATGTGATGAATCTGCAAGTCCTCCACCAAAATACTTTCTACCTACTATACCAACAACTGAAGCCATAACAAGGATAACAGCTGTCCAGCAGCTTCCTACTACCCTTGACTTATTCATCTCTTTCTCTGACTTAATTGAAATATATCTTACAAGAATATGTGGCATACCAAAATATCCAAGTCCCCATCCAAGGCCTGAAAGAATTGTAGCAATACTTGCCTTATTAAGAGCACCGCCTGAAAGAACATTATAATAATTCTCAGGAAGAACATCTGATGGAGCAACAAAGCCTGCCCCGCCCATTGCAATAACTGCAATAATTGGTGCCAGCATAAGTGCTGCAAGCATGAGCATACCCTGGAAGAAATCTGTCCAGCATACAGCATTAAAGCCACCAAGGAATGTATAAACAATAATTATTGCAGCAGCAACAATCATTGCTATTCTCTCATCCGCACCCATAACAGTATTAAACAATGTTCCGCATGCCTTAATACTTGATGCAGCATATATACAATATGCAATAACAAAAATAATAGCAGATATAATCTGAAGCACCTTGTTATTAGTATTGAATCTGTTTGTAAGATACTGTGGAATTGTAATTGAGTCATTGAACTTTATTGAAAATCTTCTAAGTCTTGGAGCTACAAATATCCAAGCACTTACAGTTCCAATAAGGAGTCCAACTGAAATCCACATCTCACTCATACCATTTAAGTAAAATGCTCCAGGAAGTCCCATAAGCACCCAGGCGCTCATATCTGATGCACCTGCACTAAGTGCTGCAACAAATCCGTTCATATTTCTTCCGCCTAAGAAATATGCCTTTTCTCCGGCTTCCTTCTTTGACTTGATAAAGAAATAGATACCAATTCCTATTACAAGTACAAAGTAAGCAATGAATGCCACCAATTCATAATTATTCATGTATTTATCACCTTTCCCTTTACTGCATATTATAAATATACAGATTTTTTTCTCTTTATGCATTGCTATACAAAGAGATAAGCAAAATTTTACACAAAAAGACAAGAAAAATCAAGATGTTTCTATATACTAACTTAATACTTTTATGATACACTAAGACCTAAACTAGAAAGGGAGATGTATTCATGGATAACGAGAAGACTGATAAGCAGATTGCAATGAGAATTTCTGCTGTAAGCATAATATGGAATTTAGTTCTTTCACTTGCAAAGGCACTTGCAGGTATATTTGCCCATTCAAGCGCCATGATTTCTGATGCAGTACATTCTGCCTCTGATGTATTTAGTACCATAATTGTAATTATCGGCATCAATATTTCATCAAAACAGTCTGACGATAAGCATCCCTATGGTCACGAACGTTTTGAATGTGTAGCCTCTATAATACTTGCTGACGTACTGCTTATTACCGGCGTTGGAATAGGCTATAGCGGAATAAAAACAATAATATCAGGCGATTATTCCCACATAACAATTCCCGGAATACTTGCCATTATTGCTGCCATCGTGTCAATAATAGTTAAAGAGCTTATGTTCTGGTATACCAGATCAGGCGCTAAAAAAATCAACTCCGGATCGCTTATGGCTGATGCCTGGCATCACCGATCAGATGCGCTTTCTTCTGTTGGTGCGCTGATAGGTATTGCATTTGCAAGACTAGGCTTTCCAATAATGGACTCTGTTGCGAGCGTAGTAATTTGTATATTTGTAATGATTGCTGCATTTGATATATTTAAGGACGCCTTTGGTAAGATGGTCGATTCTTCCTGCGATGAAGAAACAATTAATGCCATCCACGCATCCATCGAAAAGCAAGAAGGTGTATTAAGAATAGACAGCATCCTGACAAGACAGTTCGGCAACAAGGCCTATGTCGATGTAGAAATTGCTGTTGATGGTGATATATCTCTAACTAAGGCCCATGACATTGCTGAGGCTGTACATGATTCTATTGAAAAGGATTTCCCTGAGGTTAAGCACTGCATGGTGCATGTGAATCCTTATTACTAGCCTAATTCGAGTATATTGAGCCGATATATTTCCATATATCGGCGAATCCATCCTGCTTCCTCTCATATATAACTCTCTTTGCAAGAGGGGTATTGTCCGTGATAATATTATCTACCCCTATTGCTACCATACGTCTCATTTCCTGGACATTATTTACTGTCCAGGCAGCAACTATAATACCTTTTCTGTGAGCACCTGTTACAACATCTCTTGTCAGGTATCTTGAGCTTATGCTTAGCACATCCATATATCTGTATTCTATATTATTGCTGTAACCAAATGTATATATATATCCTGTAACAATATCAGGATTCTCATTTTTTATCATCATAATCGACCTTTGGTTAAAGGAGGTTATTATACATTGATTTTCCATATTGTTATCAGTAATAAGCTTCGCAACGGCTGTCTCCAAATCCCCACTGTAATCTGCCGGCTTAAGCTCAATATTAAGCATAATCTTCCCCTTACACAGCTCTATCACTTCTTCAAGAGTCGGTATTCTTGTCCCCGCATATTCCGGAGCAAACCAGGAGCCTGCATCAAGGGTAAGCAGCTCCTCATATGTCGAATCCTTTACGACAAGCTTCTTATCAGTCGTTCTCTTAGTATCTGCATCATGCATAAGGATTACCTGTCCATCCTTTGTAAGACGAACATCAATTTCTACGTAATCTGCTTCATTTTCAATTGCCAGCATAATTGCAGGAATAGTATTCTCGGGTGCGTGACGGCTCTCACCTCTGTGAGCTGATACAAGAGTCTGGCCAATTGACATATAGGTAGGATTCTGCTCGCTTAGCATAATACTTATTGTCAAAAATAATGCAATTGCAGAAATAACAACAAAGGATACACCCATTGCTATTTTGCTCTTCTTGTTCATTTCCGTTACATGCTCCTGTATACCATTAAAGGTTCCCTTTGTAAGCTCTGTAATAGCACCAAGATTAAACCAGCCGCATAATATTGCAACTGCAAATATAATCGCAGTATTTACGCCCTCGTACACCTCATAGAAGATTATTAGCATATTGTCCTTTGACATAAGTCTGATTACAAATATAGCAATAAATAAAAGCGATATATATACAGCAACGCTAATTACAAATGAAATTAAGCTCCAAATAAAATAATTCTTAGCTCTTTTAGCAGACAGACTAAGACGAGGCTTTGCCCCCTTTACAATCCTTCTAAAGTCTCTATCTGATAATACAAGCCATCTTACTATCGGATATTTAAACGCCGTACATAAAATACTCGCAACATAGATTACTGCCAGAATAGAATAATACCATACTCTTCCTATCATATTTTCCAGATAGCCCATAAGAAATCCAATAACAGGATTATTATATGATAATAATAGTAATACCGGCATATATGCTGCTATTGCAATCGGAATAAAATATATGAGTCCAGCTATTTTCGAAGAAAAAATCAGTTTCACAAAGCATCGTTCAACCTGAATAATATAGCCTAACACACCTTGTCTTTCTCTTTGACAGTTCTTATCAAGCAGCACTACCATCATTACAGCATTAAGTGCTACCAAAAGCATAGCAAGAAGAATTGCAACTATAATATAAATAATTGCACCCGGCGTCTTCAATATTCTCAAATAGTTCTCTCTTGTAATTGCACTATATCCTGATAGTCTAATTACAAGGTAGAAGCCCTTAGTAATTATTGGCGTAGAAATAATAGCAGCAAGAATACAAAAAACAAGCTGAACAAGCAATAGACTATATTTATTTTTCCATATAAGAATTCTAAGTTTCTTATTTGTATTATTTGCCATACCTGTCAAAGCCTCCAAGTAGATATTATTATTTGCCGTATACTCTCTAAGATAAAAAAGACTCTCTCTGCCATACTATTATTATATGACAGAAAGAGTCTTTTATCATCTTTTTTATTTAGAAACCTGTATTTCTATTATCTATTATTCTCTTTGCCTTTCCTTCTGAACGCGGAATTGACTTAGGAGGAAGAAGCTCAACTGCCGCACTGATAAGAAGGATATTCTTGATTCTTACCTTAATCTCACTAGCAATCTTAGCAAGCTTCTCTGCATCATTCATATCAACACTTTCATTCATCTCAACCTGAACCTTAAGCTTATCCTGTGAATTTACTCTGTCTACAACAAGCATATAATGTGCTGATGCCTCTTCGATTCCCATAAGTACAGCCTCAATCTGGCTTGGGAATACATTGACACCACGAATAACAAGCATATCATCTGTTCTTCCTGTAATACGGCTCATCTTAACAGTTGTTCTTCCACATGCACATGTTCCATGAGTAAGTGTACAGATATCATGTGTTCTATATCTGAGCATTGGTGTACCTGTCTTTGTAAGTGTTGTAAATACAAGCTCACCCGGAGTTCCATCAGGAAGCGGCTCGCATGTTACAGGATCAATAATCTCTGCTATAACATGGTCTTCATTGATATGCATTCCACACTTCTCCATACATTCAAATGCAACACCAGGACCACCAATCTCAGTAAGTCCATATATATCCATTGCATCGAAATCAAGAAGCTCTTCAAGATGTGCTCTCATCTCTTCTGTCCATGGCTCTGCGCCAAAGCAGCCTGATTTGAGTTTAAGCTCTTCCGGCTTAATTCCCATCTCTCTGATTGTCTCTGCAAGATATGTAGCATATGAAGGAGTACAGCAAAGCATTGTTGCACCAAGCTCCTTAAGCATCATAATCTGTCTCTGTGTATTACCTGATGACATAGGAATTACCATAGCGCCAACCTCAGTTGCACCCTGATGTGCACCGAGACCACCTGTAAATAAGCCATAGCCATAAGCAACCTGGATAATATCATTCTCATTACCGCCCGCTGCAGTAATTGCTCTTGCAACCATCTCTGTCCATACATCAACATCATTTTGAGTATATCCTGAAACAATAGGCTTACCTGTTGTACCTGAAGAACCCTGGATACGAACCATATCCTTTAAATCAGCTGCAAAAAGTCCATATGGGAAATTATCTCTAAGGTCGTTCTTCTCCATAAATGGAAGCTTAACTATATCGTCTACTGAATTAATATCACTAGGCTTAACACCCAGCTCATCCATACGCTTTCTATATGCAGGTACTTTCTCATATTCAAGCTCTACTGTCTTTCTCAATCTCTCGCCCTGAAGCTTCTTTCTCTCTTCAAAATCCATACACTCCATCTCTTTATTATAGATGTAATGAATTTTCTTCTGTTTCATTGGTAACTTTCCTCCATGCAATTAATTCTTTTAAGTTATAACCTTGTTCAACTCAACACTTAACCGCGTTAAAGTGATTAAGTATAATAAAATTTTACATTTGATACACTCATATGTCAAGGAAGAGTTTATCAAAAAACTGCCGTATAATGTATTCACACAGATATATCTGAGTGTCGCATCATACGGCAGTTAATTTGCAGCTATGCTAAGAATTAAGCAAATCTTGATGTGCTTACCTTAACACCAGGTCCCATTGTTGAAGCTACAACAACGCTCTTTAAATACTGACCCTTTGCAGCTGCTGGTTTTGCTTTAACAACAGCGTCTATTAAAGTCTGGAAGTTCTCCTGTAACTGTTCCTCTGTAAAAGAAACTTTTCCCACTGGCACATGGATAATATTGGCTTTATCAAGTCTGTACTCTATCTTACCGGCTTTGATATCAGCGATAGCCTTTGTTACGTCCATTGTAACTGTACCAGCCTTAGGGTTTGGCATTAAGCCCTTAGGTCCAAGGACACGTCCTAAACGACCAACAACACCCATCAT
>JAEDHX010000083.1 GCA_016296785.1 Coprococcus sp.
AAGGGACCTGTCCCCATGGCTAATTTTTTGCCAAGGGACCTGTCCCCGTGGCTAATTTTACTTCTTAATCTTTACTCTCTTTGCTCTTGTATATGAGCCCTTCGCAGTGCCGTTAATTGCACGAACCTTGAAGTAGTATGTCTTGCCTTTCTTGAGCTTCTTAATTAAGCAAGAATTCTTAGTAATTGTCTTTGTCTTAACGCCTTTCTTGAAGTTCTTATCAGTTGAGTATCTGATAACGTACTTCTTAGCATTCTTGGCCTTGTTAAACTTAACGCTTACAGTGTTCTTTTTACTGTTCTTAACAACAAGTTTTGTAACCTTACCCGGCTTTACAACAGCTGGCTTAGTTGGTGTAACAGTCTCTACCTTTTTAACTGTTACAACACACTTTTTAACAGTTGTGCCAGCTACCACAGTAATTGTAGTTGTACCCGGAGCTACAGCAGTAATTATTCCATATGCATCTATTGTTGCAACCTTTGGATTGCTGCTTGTATATGTAAGGTCAGCACTAGCAGTTTCCGGTATTAGCTTAGCCTCAAAAATCTTACATGTCTTTTCATTCATTGTTAAGGTTGAAGGTGCTGAAATACCTTTTAACGGAACATATACTGAATTATTTTCATATCCGAATAAGAATTTGGTATCCTTAGCACCGGATGCTAATATTACATAATACTTGCCTTCACCAATACCTACACCTGAATCTGTTGAACAATAATCTGATGAATAAGTTCCATCGCCTTTATCTTTAATAAAAAGTAATCTCGCATATTTGCTGTTATCTCTTGATGTAATATTCTCTATACAGTATCTACTATCTGCCTCATTTTCAAATATATATGGTGTATATGTATCAATATATGTGTATTCACTATTTACACTAAATACTGATCCAACCTCCATCTTTGGAGCATTCTTGAAATAATCCTCAAATGTTTTATATTCGAAAGAAAAATCACATTGCTTTTCTACATCGGATCCTAAAACAACCTTAGCCGTATATGTCCTTGGTACACAGTTATAATAATCATTTATATCCTTACCCTGCATCTTAATATAATAATAATTATTATATATATCCGTATAAGAACCTACAGTATGATACACTTTTTCATTAGAAACAGTACTTGATATTCTTATTTCAACCGGAACTGCTGATACTGTTCCATCTGTATACTTTATATCAATTTCAGCAGTTGGATATACATATAAATCTTTATTTGCAATTCCCGGTTGACTCTTACCATTAATTGACATACTTGAGAATACTTTATTCTTCTCAAGTCTAACTTTAAAACTACCCTTTGAAGAATCATACATGCTTACGCAATAATAATATGTTTTTCCCGCTGATAATGTACTACTTAATGCAAAATTCCTGTTAGAATAATTAATATCATCATCATAAGCAAGCGAAGTGTAATTACCATCCTGCAGCTCATATAATACTACATATGTATTATAATCGCCCTCTGAGTAGAATACATATGTGTCTTCCTCAGACGGTGTGAACTCAAACCACTTTGTTTCGCTTATACCTTCTGCGGCGCCATCTATATACAAATCATATTGTCTATCTAACACAATTGGTGTTATTTCATTTACATCTGCTGTATTTACTGTAGACACATGAAAATATGCAAATGCTGTCGTTGGCGCAAATGTTAATACCATTACCATTGATAATACTATCAGCATTAATTTTCTAATTTTCCTCATATTTGAACCTCCTTGTGAGATATAGGATATATTTAAGACCAGCCACGGGACCTGTCCCCGTGGCAAATACTACTTCTTAATCTTTACTCTCTTTGCTCTTGTATATGAGCCCTTAGCAGTTCCATTTATTGCACGAACCTTAAAGTAGTATGTCTTGCCTTTCTTGAGTTTCTTAATTAAGCAAGAATTCTTTGTAATTGTCTTTGTCTTGACACCCTTCTTAAAGTTCTTATCAGTTGAGTATCTGATTACGTACTTCTTTGCATTCTTTGCTTTGTTGAACTTAACGCTTACAGTGTTCTTTCTGCTATTTTTAACAACAAGCTTTGTAACCTTACCAGGCTTAACAACAGCTGGCGTTGTAGGAGTCTGTGGCTTATTTACTGTTACAACACATTTAGCAACTATTTTTCCGGCTGTTACTGTAATTGTTGAACTTCCCGGAGCAATTGCAGTAATGTTACCTCTCGAATCAATTGTTGCTACAGAAGTATTACTGCTAAAATAGGAAATACTATCATTTGCTGTTGCCGGAATAAGGTTTGCGCCAATATTCTTTATTGCAGACTGCTCTAAAGTCATTGTTTTAGGAACTGAAACACTTTTAGCAGGAACATATGCTGAATACTTTTTTATACCAAATACGTATTTGTAGTTGTTATTATTTGTATCAAAAACCGCATAATAAGTACCTTTTTTAAGATTCAGATAATATCCTACATCTATGTATTTAGTACTATATGTACCGCTTTCAGACTTATAAATGATATATAAAGAAGCACCACTATACACTCCTCTATCTGTCAGATTTGCAATGGTATAATCATCTTCCTCTTCAATCTCTAATATATATGGCTTATCAACATATAGTTTATGATATTTACTATCCGCACAAATAATATCTCCAACCTTCAATGTAGGAGCATTATCAAAATAGCCCTCAATACTTCTTATATCAAGAGTTATATCGCAAACTATACTCTTATTACCTTCTTCATCTTTAACAACCAGCTGCATAGGATATGAGCCCGCACTATTTCCTTTGTAACTCTCAATATCTTTTTGAGGCATATATAATTCAATTTTATTACCATAAAAATCATAATAAGAATTTACGCATACCTCTTCTTCCGAACCGGAACTATAAACGTCTGGATATATTGCCTTATATTTTTCTGTTCCATCAGTATACGTGATTTTAATCTCTACACCCGGCGTCCATTTAAGCTCAGAAAAGCCCTGCACTGTTCCGTTAATTGATATCTCAGAGATAGCCTTCTTCTTTTCCATTCTAACAGTAAATGATGACGTTTCGGGACTACTACTATATGTACTTACGCAAAAATAATATGTTGTACCCGCCTCCAAGTTGCTTATCAAACAGAAATTATAAGTATCATCATTATCATCATCAGTATCTTTAAGAACAAACTTACCATCTACCAATAAATACTGTGCTACATACGTATCTTCTGTTCCTTCTGAATAAAAACAATAAGTATTTGTTTCATCAGGTGTAAACTTGAACCATTTTGTTCCCTTTGGTTCTCCAACATTATTGTTATTACTTACCTTATATTCCTTGTTTTCCACAAGTTCAGTAATGTCTTTAACAATTGACTCATCAACCTCAGCATCCGCATAAAGTGCAAATGCAGTCATAGGCGCCAAGGTCAGCACTAATACTAATGACAAAAGTATCATTAGCAGCCTCTTTGTTTTCTTCATAATTTGGTCCTCCTTTTATTAATATCTACTCCCTAATTTTTAGATAACCACATTATACCATATGCATGATGCTCTGTCACTAGAATACTTAAACTTACATCATAAACTAGCCACGGGGACAGCCGCGGGGACAGGTCCCTTGGTCAAAAAATAATTCGCCACGGGGACAGGTCCCTTGGCCAAAAAATTAGCCACGGGGACAGGTCCCTTTGGAAAAAAAATATTGTCACTGGACTAGTTCCAGTGACAATTTTTTTTGCCAAGGGACCTGTCCCCATGGCGAAATTTTTTGACCAAGGGACCTGTCCCCGTGGCGAAATTTACTTCTTAATCTTTACTCTCTTTGCTCTTGTATATGAGCCCTTCGCGGTGCCGTTAATTGCACGAACCTTGAAGTAGTATGTCTTGCCTTTCTTGAGCTTCTTAATTAAGCAAGAATTCTTAGTAATTGTCTTTGTCTTAACGCCTTTCTTGAAGTTCTTATCAGTTGAGTATCTGATAACGTACTTCTTAGCATTCTTGGCCTTGTTAAACTTAACGCTTACAGTGTTCTTTTTACTGTTCTTAACAACAAGCTTTGTAACCTTACCCGGCTTTACAACGGCTGGTTTAGCCGGTTGCTTGCTAACTACAGTTACTACACATTTTGCCACCTTTTTACCGGCTGTTATTGTAATCGTTGCCTTGCCGGCAGCTACTGCTGTTAACTTGCCGTATGGATCTACTGTAACAACTTTTGGATTGCTGCTGGTGTATGAAAGTTCATCACATGATGTTTCCGGTAATACTCTGGCACCAAGAAGCTTTGATGTATTTACTTCCATTTGTAACGAAGCCGGTGCTGAAATACTCTTTGCCGGAATATTCACATCATAATTATAATAGCCAAATAAGAACTTAACATCCTTTGCATAAGATATAAATTCAACATAATATGTTCCGGCTGTTAGTCTACATGGTTCTAACACATTACAAGATATCTCTTCAGATAATCCATCTGCTTCTTTCTTATAAAATATGAGATAAGAATTGTCTGTTTTCATTCTATGTGTTAAATTCTCCAGCGCGAAGTCAGCATCCTCTTCCACCTCAAGTATATATGGTTCAACGCCCATTAATGTTTCACTTGGAGAATTTCCAACTAATTCTGTTCCTACCTCCAGTTTAGGAGCGCCCTTATAAAAGTCCTCAAATGAAACATAATCAAATGAAACATCGCATTTTACATTTCTTGAATTATCTTCTTCATAAACAAATGCATGTGCAGTATATGATCTTAATTGAGGTTCTCCAAAATCCTCATAATCTTGCTCACTCATAGTAAACAAAATTCTATTATCATATTTGTCAGCATATGAACCAACCACCATTTCACCATTATTTACCATTGCGTAATCTGAATACCGTATATATGCTTCACATGAAGCAGTGGTATTGTCAGTGTATGTAATTTTCATCTCACAAACTGCCGGTTGATTAAATTTAGACACTGCCGGAATATAATCACCATCATATGATATGCTTGCAATTGTCTTGATTCTATCTATGCCTACTTTAAACGAACCTGTTACTTCATCACACATACTTACACAATAATAATATGTCTTTCCTGCTGACAAATCATAAATCATGCTCAATTGACTATACGTTCCAATGCCACTATAATCTGTAATCCTTTTATATTCGTTATCTACTAATTCATACAAAGCTACTTCTGTCTCATATTCACTCTCTGAATAAAAAGCATATTTATCGTCCTCCTGAGGTGTGAAGCTAAACCATTTTGTTGATACAAGACCACTTTTAACAGAATCAATTACAACATCATATTTCTGGCCAAGTGAGATTGGTTTGATATCTGTCACTTTTGAAGCATCTACTGATGAATTATTAAATGATGCAAATGCGGTAACCGGCGCCAGTGTTATAACCATTACGATTGATAATACTACCAGCAATAATTTCTTTATTCTATTCATAACGTAACCTCCTTGTGGAATTTACTTCTTAATCTTTACTCTCTTGGCTCTTGTAAATGAACTCTTGGCCTTTCCATTTACAGCGCAAACCTTAACGTAATATGTCTTACCCTTTTTGAGTTTCTTTATTGTACATGAGTTTCTTGTAATTGTCTTAGTCTTAACACCCTTCTTGAATTTCTTGTCTGTTGAGTACTTAACAATGTACTTCTTGGCATTCTTTGCCTTGTTAAACTTAACACTTACAGAGCCTTTCTTGTTATTCTTAACCGTAAGCTTTGTAACCTTACCCGGTTTAACAACTGCAGGCGGATTACTTGCTTCATTCTTGGTTACTGTTACAGTACATTTTGCAATCTTTTTATTTGCAACTACAGTAATTGTTGCCGTTCCGGGAGCTATGGCTGTTACATTTCCAAAAATATCTACTGTAGCAACCTTTGGATTGCTGCTAAAGTATGTTATTTTGTCCTTAGATATTTCCGGAACAATCTTAGCACCAAGATTCTTAATTGCATTTACCTCCATCTGCAAAGAAGTAGGTGCCGTTACAGCTTTTGCCGGAACATATGCAACTCCTGAATAGGCGCCAAATACTGTTTTTAAATTCTTTTCACCTTCTATGAACAATGCATAATATGTGCCTTTATCTATCATTGTAGGTCCCATTGTATAACAATATAACCATCTCACGTTCCCATCTTCATCTTTATAAATTAATGCAAGCCCTACATTAACACCTCGTTCATTTGAAGACTTATTTTGCAAATAATAATAACCATTTTCTTCTATTTCAACAATATACGGTGTCATAGGATATATATACTCATATGGACTATTTGATTCAAGAACTGTTCCACACTCAAGCTTAGGTGCATTTTTAAAATAGTCATCCATTTTCGAACAATCTATGGAATAATTACGCTGAAGGGTTTTATTACCTTCTTCATCAACTATTGCAATCTGAACAGGATAAGTTCCTGATACTTTATTTATAATATCATTGCAGTATTTTCCTAGTATAAAAATTCCTATTTCATATCCATATTTGTCTTTTCTAGATGAAAAAAGATACTCTCTATCCGGCTCATAAGTATTAGGAGATGGATAAGAAGATATAGTCATTGTGAATACAGAATTATCATCATATGTTAATTTTACTTCAACGGTCGCCGCAAAATCAAGCTCATAGATTCCTTCAGTAGCACCAATAACTTCTAATTTGGTGATATCCTTTCTCTTCTCGAGCATCACATTAAATGTGCCGGAAACATTTCCGTCATATAAAGATACACAATAGTAATATGTTGTGCCCGCTTCCAATTTGGCTGTCAAACAAAAATTGCGGCTTGTAGCACTGTCATCATTAGACGCCACTTTATTATATGTCCCATTATCAAATTGGTACAATGTTCCATATGTGTCACATTCGCCTGTTGAACTAAAATAATAATTATCAGTTGTTTCCGGTGTGAATTTATACCACTTTGTTCCTTCAGGCTTACCAACTTCAGGACTAAGCGATACCTCATATTGCTTATCAAGTACAAGCTGTGTAATATCTGTTACTTCTGATTCTTCTACAGAAGAAACAGAATATCTTGCAAATGCTGTTACCTGTGCCATGGTCAGCACCAATACTAACGACATAATCATCATTAGCAATCTCTTCGTTTTCTTCATAATTCGTCCTCCTCTTTAATTTGATTTACTCCCTTAATTTATAGATGGTATCATTATAACATATGCATGACCCACTGTCACTAGAATACTTGCACATTAATCACATACTAGCCTCAGGGGTAGGTCTCTCGGCGCAGCCTCCACCAACCCACACTAACCA
>JAEDHX010000019.1 GCA_016296785.1 Coprococcus sp.
AACAGTTTTATTAGTTAACATAATATTTCTCCCATTATATTGTCTTCATGAAATTATCAATAAGACGAGCTTTACCAAAACGAACTGCCATAGCACAAAGTATATTTCCTTCAACCTTATCAATAGATTTCATAGTATCCATATTAACCATTTCTACATAATCGATATCTGCAAGAGGCTCCTTTGAAATAAGCTCCTTCATGCTGTTAACAATTACATATGCATCTCTCTCACCTGAAACAATCATCTGCTCGCCAAGCTTAACTGCTTTGCTGAGTACTACTGCTGCTTCTCTTTCTTCCTTAGTAAGATAGATATTTCTTGAGCTCTTTGCAAGGCCGTCAGCTTCTCTGATAATAGGACATCCAATTATCTCGATATCCATATTGAGGTCTTTAACCATACGCATAATAATAGCAAGCTGCTGTGCATCCTTCTGACCAAAATATGCTCTGTCAGGTGTAACTATGTTAAAAAGCTTATTTACAACTGTACAAACGCCCTTGAAATGAACAGGTCTGGTAAGACCGCATAAAGCATCAGGTAATCCTGTCATATTTACATATGAGCAAAAGCCATCAGCATACATCTCTGAAGGTTCAGGATTAAATATAATATCTGCACCCGTTTCCTCGCAAAGCTTTGAATCAGCCTCAAGATCTCTTGGATAGCTTTCAAGGTCCTCATTTGGACCAAACTGCATAGGATTTACAAATATACTTACTACAGTTCTGTCATTTCCCTCAACCGACTTCTTGATAAGGCTCTGATGGCCCTCATGAAGATATCCCATAGTAGGTACAAGGCCGACACTAAGGCCTTCCTCCTTCCATGCTTTTACTTGTTTTCTTACTTCATCTATTGTCTTTAATACTATCATTTTCTTCTCTCTCCACTAATAAAGTTTCTCGATTATCTCATCATCTATTTTGTAGGTGTGCTCTTCTGCCGGAAATACTCCTGCATTTATTTCCTCAATATACTTTGCTACTGCATCTTTAATTATATCTCCCACATGAGCATACTGCTTCACAAATTTTGGAACGTAATCAGAGAACATTCCAAGCATATCCTGATTCACAAGAACCTGTCCGTCGCAGTCAGCTCCAGCTCCAATACCTATTGTAGGAATACTGATGCTTTCGGTAATAAGCTTAGCAAGCTTAGCAGGTACACATTCAAGAACAACTGCAAATGCTCCGGCTGCCTCAACTGCCTTTGCATCCTCAACAAGCTTTCTTGCTGCTGCCTCTGTTCTTCCCTGTATCTTATAACCGCCAAATGCATTAACCGACTGAGGGGTAAGTCCCAAATGTGCACAAACAGGAATTCCTGCCTTGACAATTGCCTCTATCTGTGGGCAGACCTCCTTGCCGCCTTCAAGCTTTACTGCACCGGCTCTGCCTTCCTTCATAATACGTCCCGCATTAATCACTGCATCATAGACGCTTGCCTGATATGACATAAACGGCATGTCAGTTACGATGAGAGCATTCTTAGCACCTCTTGCTACTGCTACGCTATGATGAATCATATCATCTACTGTTACAGAAATTGTATCCTCGTATCCAAGGATTACATTTCCCAAAGAATCACCGACAAGAATTGTATTAATTCCAGCCTCATCAACAAGCTTAGCTGTTGTGTAATCATATGCTGTAATCATGGATATCTTCTTGTCTGAACCTTTCATTTGCATAATTGTTGCTGTTGTGTTTTTCATCAATCTAATTCTCCTTTACGCTATTCTGGTTCAAAATCCCCAAAAGCTCGCTATAGTCAGTATCAGGATGCTTCTTCATAGCAACTTCCAATGCACCTTTAGACAGAGCTAAATATGCTACCCTTTCATTTCCCGAAAGAACATTGATGTGCTTAATAACCGTACCAACATCATTTCTCTCAATTGGACCTGTAAGGCTCTCTACAGCACCTTTTTCTGCCACAGCCTGACAATTACCAAGGAAAAGCGGAATAAGTGCTTTATCAGCCTGCTCATTTGTAAGACCACATTGTGCCATAAGCTTACCTGCCATAGAAAACAGACCGGTAACAAGGTTACTTGCCATTACGGCAGCACTATGGTATCTGACCTTATCGCAATCTTTAATTATTACGCATTCATTTCCAAGAGCCGTAATAAACTCATATATCTTATCGATATATTTATCATCGCCCTCAATTGAAAATAATGCTTCTCCAAGCTTTTTATAGGATTCTGCTTTTGAACTTATTGCATACATAGGATGAATCGAATAGCCAAAGGCACCTGCCTCTGTCACACCTGAAAAAATCTTAGACGTCATCGCACCACTACAATGACAAATAATCATGTTCTCAATATCAAGAACACGCAGTTCTTCCCATACGCTTAGTATTGCACCATCAGGCACGGTAAGAACAAGAACATCGCTGGCATCAGTTATTTCCTTTAATGATCTATAACACTTGGTATCGGTAAGTGTAGCCGCTTCCTTAGCACTCTTATCATGCAGGCTGTAATAACCTGAAATCTCGGTATCACCCAAAATCACAGAATCACTATGATTATTTAATCCAGATATAATATATCTGCCTAAAGTAACGCCAACCTTGCCGGCTCCAACAAATCCAATCCTCATATAAATCACCTACTTATCCAGCTATTATACTATTTGTATAATAAACATCAGGTATAGTTTCTTTCGAATACCATCCATTCCATATGGTATCATTGTATATAAAAATTGTAAAGTAAAGAAAAATAAAGTAAAGAAAACTAACGAATTGTTAAGGCAATTTACGCATTCATTCTTTCTGAACTCCTCCCATTCCCCAGTTTTCCAGCGGAGGCTCATTGATCACTATAAATATATCTGTAGAGGCAATCCCAAGTGAAGAAATAAGTCCATTATGTACAGAATCCAGGACTTTCTTCTTGTACTCTGAATCTACACTTCTTAATCGTTCCATTATTCATCATTGATTAAAAATCTTTCTTTAACGCATAAGTGACTTGAAGTTCATTATTTATTGTAGTAAACTTCAAGTCACTTTTTAATGTAATCCACCTTAATGCAAGGCTATCTTATCAATCTATAGTATTATCACTAATCACTTCTACTATATCATCTTCAGCAAACAGTTCTCCCAAATTATTAGAATAATATACATACGCAACCAAAATATCCTTATCTTCGTCTTCTGGATCATTTGCGTAAGTTATCATGTCCAGTTTACATTCGACTGTTCTTCCATCTGCTAACCGAAGTTTAAATGTCTCTCCTTTTTCACCTAACTCGTATATTTTTAAAAGTTTTGGAGGATAATTGGGTTTATTATTCATAAGGCTCTCTCCTTGCATGGATATATATATTAATAAGGCTCTCAACCCTACTTAAACTTCTCAATAACCTCTTCATTTGCTTTCATTGCAGCTTCTTCCATTGCTTTACGCTCAGCAAGGAGCTTCTGTCTGACTGAAGCATTATTGTTTCCAATAATCTGGAGTGCAAGATATGCTGCATTCTTGCTTCCGTTAATTGCAACTGTTGCTACAGGTATTCCTGAAGGCATCTGAACGATTGAAAGAAGTGCATCCATTCCATCAAGTGTTGCACCTGAAAGTGGCACTCCTATAACAGGAAGTACTGTCTGGGATGCAACAACACCAGGAAGCGCTGCTGCCATACCTGCTGCCGCGATAATAACCTCTGTTCCATTATTATTCGCCTCTTCAATAAACTCTGACAGACCTGCATGTGCTCTGTGAGCTGAAAGGCATCTTACATCTACCATAACACCATAATCTTTTAAAATTCCTACTGCTGGCTCAACCTTTGACATATCACTTGTTGAACCCATAATAATTGCTACTCTCATTTTAATTATCCTCTTTTCTTAAAGTTATTTTTTTCATTTATAATTAATTGGTTATATAACTGTTATATAAATAGTATTTCATTACTATCTAAATTGCATCTGACTGTATACTAGATACTATTCAAATACTGATCAATAATCTCGCTTGCACCCTCATAATCCATAGACTCAATAGTCATCTTAAGTGCATTGAAGAATTCTGTATCAATATCACCATATTCAAATGAATCAAGATCAGCTACCAGGTCTGTTACAGGGCCTTTTTCATTTGCCCTAAGATATGCCCTAAGCTCTTTTAACTTACCTCTGTTAATTGAATCAGAGAACTCTTTATGATTATTATCGTCGCCCGGCATAATCATTGACAGATATAAATCAATTGCCTTGAACATATCCTTCATAAGGCTGACAAATTCTCTTGTGTTATCCTTAGCATATTGCATATTTCCAATGTTAATTGCAGATAAGAGATTTGCTGCCTTTCTTTCAACAATGAAGGCTCCAATATTGCTACTGCTGCTCTTGACATTATGAATTACGTTTTTATATTTTCTTACATCATCATCGATGTAATCCTGAAGCATCATAATATCTCCTTCATACTGAGCCTTATAGTTTACGATAATGGTGTTGAAATTGTCGAAGCTTCCTCCAATTTGCTTTAAGGCCTCATCTACTGCAATGTATTTCTTTAATACGTCAGATGCTTCAATATACTTAGAAATGTCATCATTTTCCTCATAATCTGTTGTTTTCTCTTTTATCTTATCAGGAGAAATATACATCCTAAGTATTGTTTCAACATCATCAAGCTCAATAGGTTTAACAAGCACTTCATCAAAGCCTGATTCAATAATTGTTTCTCTTGATGCATCAACAGTATTTACAGACATAGCTATTATAGGCATCTTCTTATATTCCTCGCCCTCTAAACCACGAATCTCACGAACAGTGTCTTTACCATCCATTACTGTCATGATTGTATCGATAAATACCATGTCATATGCATTTACCATAACCTTATCTATAGCATCAAAGCCAGAGGTAACAGTATCGCAGGTGATTCCATAAGCCTCAAGTAAGGTCTTCTCAACCTGAAGTCCAAGTTCTGATTCGTCAACAATAAGTACCTTAGTGTCTGGCAACCACATAATAGAATTCGAATCACGTCTTGCGATTTCCTTCTTCTTATTTAGGTTGTAATTGAGATAGCTGTAATCAAATACCTTTTGTTTTATTGATAAGGTGATAGTAGTTCCGGCACCATAAGTGCTTTCAGCCTTTACCTCACCATCCATCATATGAATAAGCTGCTTTGCAATAGCTAGCTTTATACTAATATCAAACTTTCCTATATCTGATTTTCCATATGAATCATCAAGATCAAATAATGTTTCAAGTCTGTCTTCCTGTACACCGATTCCTGTATCCGAAATAGTTAAATCAAGCCATATCTCAGGATTGTTATCATTTTCCAGTTCAAGAGTCAAATCCATATCAGGTTCAACAGGTCTCCAATTAATCTTAAAATATATACTACCCTCTTTTGTTGTACTCGCTGCTCTTGTAAATATATTCGAAATAAGTTCTTTTACTCTTGTTACATCACCGATAAGACCACTTGGCAGGTCATCCTCTATATTGGCCTTAATATCTACAAGCTCTGTATTAATCATTTCTTTGAACTGGTGAGTAAGGTCATATATTACATCCGAAACAGCATATTCCTTCTCCACAAGCTCGATACTTCCATCCTTTAGGTTAGAAAGACGTGAAATACCATCTACTATTCCAAGAATCTCATAGCCTGCATCATATAATGCCTGATACTTAGGCAGCTGCTCATCACTGATATTCTCCGGATTACGTATTACCATCTCACTTACACCAAGAATTGTATTAAGCGGAGCTCTGATTTCATGGCTTAGGTAGTTTACATAATCATTCTTTGCCTGATTTGATTTCTCAGCCTCTTCATTCTTTTTGCTAAGCTCCTCCACCTGCTCATTCTTTCTCTTAATTACATGAGCAATACCCCTTATTGAGATAATTATGATAAGAAGCAATAACAACGTTGCACATATAACTATTGTCTTTGCAACATCAGTTTCCCAGAAAACAAGCTTCTTACTAATAATAAATGTAAGATTATCATTACATTCTATTCCATCAGCGTTCTCAGCAGAAAGAACAAATCTGTAATTACCGCCTTCAAGATTTGTATATTCTACATTAAGTACATCAGAACCGGAAATAGTACGAGGCTCTGTCTCAAATCCATCTAAATAATACTTTACAACAATGCCCTCTCGGTTTACATAACTCAGAACCGAAAACTTTATAGTAATACGATTTGTATTACCCGGCACTTCAATCTTACCATCAAGGTCTGAGAATTTATACTCTGTTCCATCTACAACAACAGAGGAAATTCTAACCTTAGGTTCTACTTCATTAGTGTAAACATTTTCAGGATCAATGCTACACAAACCTTCATCACAGCAAACATATACAATTCCATCTTTAGTGATGCTATTCGATGAAAACTCAGTAATTGAGGAAATGATTCCATCATTCTTTGTAAAATTAAGACACTCAGGCTGTGCTGTACTAAGAAGATCATTTTCATAATATCTGTAGATTCCCTTTGAACCAAATATCCACATATATCCGCTGTCATCAATAATAATATCATGTATACTATTTGTAGAATCAACTGCAGCAATCTGTCTTACAACACCCTCCTGATAATACAATCCATTATTAGTTCCTATCCAAAGACCATTATCGCCTCCAACAATTGTTGAAACAGTATTAAGACGCACACCCTCTTCCAAAGAAATTCTCTTAATATTTGATTCCATGTCAATTGTGTACATACCGCCACCATTTGAGCCGGCATACAGAAGTCTGTCTTTGCCAACATAAAGCGATTTAATATCAGTATTCTCAAGGCCATCTGCCCTTGTATAATTTCTGATTATCTCGTTATCCTTAAGAATAGAGATACCATTTTCTGTTCCAATTGCCATATGCCCTTTATCAATTTCTATAATGCAATTAACAGAATTGCTGACAAGATTCGACTCACTACGATTATAAAATGTATATGCACCTTTTCTATCAAGTTTTATTACACCATATATTCTATATGTACATATCCAAAGCTCATTATTTGAGTCAACATACATATCACGAATACTGATTCCCTGTAATAAATTAACAAGATCATTATCTGTAACAAGCTTACCAGTATTATCAATAATACTTAATCCATCATCAGTTCCGATATACAGCTTATTGCCATATTCTAATGCACAGTTAACAATAGATTCTCCTAAGCCATATTTCATGGATGTATTTTCAAACTTGCTTCTTTCAAGATATACAAGCCCTTTTCTATACGAAGCAAACCAATAATTGCCTTCATAATCCATAATCATATCACTCATGGATTCATTTACCAAAAGACCGGTAACTTGCTTAAGCTCTTTGTTACCATTTACAAAGTACGCTACTCCCTCATCAGAAAGCACCCATATTCTTTCACCGAAACCACATATTTTGTTGATACCACGAATGCCACCGGTATTAATAAGCTCTTTTCCCGAAGCAGATGATATCTTTAATATTGTACGTCCTACAGAGCCATAATAGCGTGTGCCGTCAGGTGCAACATACATGCTGTTAATATCTTCTATTCCAAAATCTGTCTTTGATTTGATATTTATTTTTGTTCTTCCTGTAATAGTAATAAGTGTATCGGAATTAGCAACGGCATAAACCCTATTCTCGAAACCTCCTATATTTCCTACATTAACGTTACCGATTTCTTCTTCCCCAACACAACTAACGCCCTCTTCATCCATTACATATACGCCCTGTGAGGTTGCAAGCCAGATAGCCTTGTCACCATCCTCATACATATTGTTAATTGTAGAGATATTCATGTCGTAGGTTTCAGCAACTCTGTTGAAAACGCCATTATTATAAATAAATAATCCATAGTTATCTGTTCCTACATATAAATCGCCGTCTGAATTAAGCAAAATACAATTGATTGCATATATGCTTCCATCTGTATTACTATCCATTGTGTATAATGTGTATTCACTTCCGTCATATCTGTATAAACCATTACCTGTTCCAAGCCATATATATCCACTTGTAGACTGGCAAATACAGTTTATATTACTACTGTCAAAGCCGTCATCATCATTAAATTCCTTCTGGCTATAGTCAGATGTGAAGTCCTCTCCTGCAACGCAAACCAGCCGTGGCAAGAAAATCATTACCACAGCTAGCATTAGAATATAAATTTTTGCAAATAATAACTTGTTTTTCATCTGTTATGCACCTAATAAAAATGCCACATATCCCTTCTTAGTTTCATATATATCTGCCTTTGAAGTTATCTCCCATGGCGCATGCATATTAAGAACGGCAACACCACAATCAACAACCTCCATGCCATAAAGTGACAATATATAAGCAATTGTTCCACCGCCGCCTATATCAACCTTGCCAAGCTCTGCAGTCTGGTAGCAAACACCTGCATCCTCTAATATCTTTCTTATTGCTGCAAGATATTCAGCATTTGCATCATTTGAATTTGATTTACCTCTTGCACCTGTAAACTTATTGAATACCATACCCTCTCCAAATATAGCTGCATTTTTCTTATCAAATGAATTTGCAAATGTTGGATCAAAGCAGGCTGATACATCTGATGAAAGCATTCTTGAAGCTGCAAGACACCTTCTAAGCTTAATATCACTGTATGAACCCATTGCATTAAGAATCTCAGCTACCATATTCTCAAAGAAATGAGACCTCATTCCGGTTGCACCAACGCTACCTATCTCTTCCTTATCAGTAAGAAGACAGCAGGTTGTCTTATCAGGAGTCTCTGCCTCAAGCATGGCAACAAGAGATGTGTAAGCACACACTCTGTCATCCTGACCATAAGCCATAATCATACTCTTATCTAAACCACAATCTCTTGCCTTACCTGCAGGAACGATTTCAAGTTCTGCAGACATGAAGTCCTCTTCCTTAAATCCATATTTTTTCTTAATTATAGCAAGAACATTCTTCTTGACTGATTCTTTCTCTTCGCCCTTAAGAGGCTTACTTCCAAATAATATATCAAGATCCTCGCCTTCAATTACTACATTTGCCTTCTTGTCCATCTGTGACTGGGCAAGATGAATAAGCAAATCAGTTACACAAAATACAGGATCATTCTTATCCTCACCAATATTTATGTCGATAACTTCACCATTTGTCTTGGCAACAACACCATGAATGGCAAGCGGCAAAGTAACCCACTGATACTTCTTAATTCCACCATAGTAGTGTGTATCAAGATAAGCAAAGCCATCCTTTTCGTATAATGGATTCTGCTTAACATCCATTCTAGGCGAATCAATATGTGCACCAAGAATGTTCATACCATCTTCAATATCCTTTTTTCCTATATTAAACAATGCAACAGTCTTATCCATCCATACGGCATAAACCTTATCGCCTGTCTTAAGCTTTGTTTTATCCTTAATAATATCATTAATATCAACATATCCGGCTTTCTTTGCAAGCTTAACTATTTCTTTTACACATTCTCTCTCTGTTTTACCTTTATCAAGAAAGTCTCTATAATCCTTACAGAGCTTCTCAAGCTCTTCAAGCTCTCCCTTACCATATTTACTCCATGCATTCACGTTATTCATATTAATTCTCCCTTTCATATCAGTTTCTATAATTCTTTTTGCAAATTCCTTATTGTATATTTTACCGAGGTTTTGCTTATTCTATAACAGGCAAAACCAATTACTATAAGATATATTGCAAATATTAATCGTGTGCTAAATCTAGTATATCTAAAAAGTATCCATCCAACTATACAAAGGAACATGGCAATTAGTATTGCTATAGCCATATTAAAGAAAGCATTGAGATTGCCCCTAAGAGCCCCATATTCATCTTCCCAGTCAAGTCTTGGATGGGTGGCATCAAGCATTATTCCAATGTATGTACATATTACCACTGACATCATACCAATAACAACAAAATATATACTGGTAAGCAATGAACACTTCATAAAAATACATATCATAATAACAGATATAGCAACAGTTATACCACTATATACTATACTTACAAGTGCTTTCACACCAATTTGTTTCTTGTATTCATATGGCACATGCTTTATAAAAGAAAAATGTGCTCCTTCTCTTGTAAATGACGTTGCTGCTATGCTATTCATTGCAGTAGCAAAAAATGAAATTGCTATAACCATTATTAATACAATTACATCAGATAAAACAAAGCCTTTTGTAAACACCTGCTTAAACGAATCCATAAAGCTCTTCGTAGCCGGCATAAAGAACAATGCTACTACTAATATCGGCCAAATAAAGTTTACAACAACACAGTATTTTCTATAGGCCGGTGTTCTATACAAGAGCTTACACTCTTTTATAAAATACGCTTTAAAAGGAGAAACCTTTTCATATCTGATCTCCTCTCTAAGCTTCCTTCTGCTTCCCATTCTTCCATTTGAAGAAACAAGAAACACACCCTTTAGATACAAGGCATTACCAAGTAATAATAGCACTGCAATCATCACTACATTAATAAGAATAAACAAGCCAAGATAAACAATACTGTTACTGCTTAATGCTTTCAGGAAAAGTGGAACTGTAAAGAAAATCTTGCCCATAACCTCAATAAATATATTATTTCCGGCCATCATAGAATCAATGTATGAATTTACACTTATACTGTCAAGCTGTACAAATGACAATACAAACAAGCCTGCAAATACTAACGACACAAGACCTACCATAAAATCTACATTCTTTAGAAGTCTTGCTCTGTTAAAAAATGCCATAATAACAAGGCAGAATATACCACAATAAACTAGTGGCAAAACAGGAATCAAAAATACACCAATTATGGCGGTAATTAATGAAACCGGACGCACTCCTGCTGCTATAAAATAACCAACAAAACCACAAAATAGTATTAAGAACTCCATAACACTTTCAGCAAAGTACACATGTGTAAACTTAGCTGCAACAAGTGATGATGGCTTAATCGGAAGTGGCAACAAATGCTGTAAATCCGAAGAGAAATACATTACATTAAAGATAACCATTATACTGAAAATTACACCAAATACAGACATAAGCTGTACTATAATTTCCAGGCCTTCAGTTGTTCCTCCTGCTTCAATAAGTGCCTGGGTCATAATATAAACAATAAACCCAACAATAAAGCAGCAAGGAATCATAATCAAACCAAGGGCAAGCATTCCCATAATTCTGTAGTTTTTCGCTTTCTTGCCTTCCTTTGGCATATCCATGTCATTATTTTTAGTAATGGCTTTTAAAAGTAACAGATATTCTTTCATCAATGCTCCTATTATACTTATTTATCAGTAGTTGTCATTTCAATAAATATATCCTCAAGTGACTTGTTTTTATGAGTTTCAACAAGATTATCAAGTGTTCCCTGATAAATGTCTTTACCTTTCTTTATCATGATAATCTCATCGCAAAGCTTCTCAGCTACTTCAAGTACATGCGTAGAGAAGAATACGCAATTTCCTTCATCAGCATGCTCTCTCATCATCTTCTTCAATTCATATGCAGCATTAGGATCAAGTCCTGTCATAGGCTCATCAAGAATCCATACAGGAGGCTTATGAACAAGTGCAGCAATAACCATCATCTTCTGTCTCATTCCATGTGAATAGCTTACCATCTGTTTATTAAGGCTATCCTCCATACCAAAGCGTTCTGCCATCTCCTGCATACGTTCTTTTCTATCATTCTCAGAGACACCATATATATCAGCAATGAAATTAACATACTCAGCACCTGTAAGCCTCAAGAATATATCAGGATTATCAGCAATATATCCAACAGACCTCTTAGCCTTAATTGGTTCCTTCTCAATATCAATTCCATCTATCACTATATTGCCTTTTGTCGGCTTAATAATTCCAGTAAGCATCTTTATCGTAGTCGTCTTACCGGCACCATTTTGTCCAACAAACCCAACTATCTCGCCCTTCTTTATATGAAAGCTCAGATTGTCAACAGACACAAAATCTGTTCCAAACACCTTAGTTAATCCCTCTGCCTTTATCATATATTCCGCCTTCTCCTTTGCGTTTAATTACTCCACCCCATTATAACAATTTACACCCCATTTTACAAGCACTCGCCATGGGGACAGGTCCCGTGGCAAATATATACCGGACGAACTTCTAAGGGGTAATTAGTATAGTTGTTTTTCGGACCGCTTGCGCTTTAGTATAATACGTAATGGTACTAAACTCATAACGACTAACGTCGCTATTCGTTAAGTACCAACGTATTATAATATCCTCAAAACAATCTATACTACTTACCCCTTAGAAGTTCTGTCTACGGCAAAGCTAAGTTGCCGCGGGACCTGTCCCCGTGGCGAATTTTAAAAATTAAGCATATGGATGAAAATACAAATAATATTATTGCACCTAGCTGGACACCTGTAATAGGGCTTGTTGCTACTGCATTTGTTCGAGTATCTTCTATAAAGAATTCCGATATGAAGATAACTACAGCAAATGCAATATAGAATGCATAATAAAAAGTTTTTTCTTTTTTTACACAATATAAAATCAATCCGATTATGACTGCCATGCAACACATCTCTACAATCTGGCTTGGAAATCGCTTATTCCAGGCTTCAATTATCTTACCGTTGCAACAGCCGTTCATGAAGCATGAAAGTCTGTTAAAAAAATGCTGTATTGCCAGATACAAAACTACTGAATTACGTGCCTGTAACTCGCATTCCTTTGCTTTCCAAAAGAAGAAAAATACTATCTCCATCAAGACCGCGGTAACTAATACTCGTCCTAAGAAATGTGTGGCATTGCCGTCACCATTTCGAAAAATACCTTTTATAAACTTTGCAAATGGTACACTAAGTCCCATTATTGCCATAACAATAACAACGATTTTCCATCTAAACTTCTCAGCTAAGCACTTTTTGTCAAGAACAAGATACATTGCAAATGCACCAAGCAATGTACCTAAATTAATAAACAGCTTATAGCTTTCTATCACAAATCTACCAATTTGTATGTATGGAACCATTTTTTACCTCTCTTTATCAAATAGTCTTCTTATTGCTTCAGCAATCTCTTTTTTCTTACTATCTAAGAAAAAATGATATTCGTTCCTAAATATAATTCTTCTGACCGGTCCTCTAAGGTATTCTCGCCATATTTTCCATCTGCGTTTGCAACCATATGTAAGAATATCTCTGTCCCCAAACATAAGAATTACTTTTTTAGCAGAAAGTAAATGTTGCTGATTAAAATAATCAAAAAACAAATCACTATCCTTTCTAAAAATCTTTATCATTTCCTCTGATACTTCAATTTTTTCTCTATGTAGATAATGAATCACGCGCACAATTCCATTATCTCCTAATTTAGACCATGGAGACTTTGCCGGACATTTAGACCTTTTAGGTGGGATAGCTGCACAAAGTACTATTCCTAATACGCGCTTTTTATTTTTGATATTTTCATACGTTTTCATAGCCAATGATGTTCCTGTACAGTATCCAAGTAACACGGTTTCATCATATTTGTCAACAAGATAATCAATATATGTAGAATGCGTGACACAAAAATCAATATCTACCTTTGCAAACTCTTTTGCAAGTTCTTTATATGCATCTGCTGTACCTGCCGCATACGGGAAGGCAATGACTATTTTTGAAGAATTTTTCTTACAAAGCCACTGCACCTTATATTTCCTGCATGTAACAATTTTCTCAATTGTTTTATGTTCATAGAATTCCTCAGGTGAGTAACTAAATCCATTTTCCTCCAACTCAATTATAACTTCCATAAGTTTTATGGAATCAAGACCTGCATAGAAAATATTTTCATCAACAGAAAGCACTTCGCCTAGAGCATGTTCTATACATAATAGCATGACCTTCTCTTCATCATTTTTCGGTAATTTCACCGCTCTTTTATTGTCATTCATTTTCAAATATTCCTGCAAATACTTATAATCCGTTTTTCCATTTTCAGTCAGCGGAATATTTTCTATCAAAATGAATTTTGTTGGAATGCTATAGTATGGCAAATCATTTGCAATCTTTTTATCAATATCAGTGACTTCGTTATTAGCCATGTAAAATGCTATCAGCTGATTATTCGACATTACAACTGCCGCTCTGACAATATCCTTTATATCAAGAATTGCATTTTCAATCTGTTGCAAATCAACACGCATACCATTAACCTTGCACTGCTGGTCAAGTCTCCCTCTATAATATACCATACCATCATAACCAAGCATAGCCTGGTCACCTGTTATATACTTCCTTGTATCAGATGACTCATCGTAATAATAGTTACCCGAATCGTATCCATAATAGCCCTTACCAACTAAGATACCGCCAATTACAAGATTGCCTTCAACGCCTACAGGAAGAAGCCTGTTACTATCATCTAAGACCTCAATTGTTGTGCCGGGAAGCGGTCTTCCAATAGGGACCGGATCCTTTGTGCCATTACAATCATAATATGTTACATCGATAGTACATTCTGTCGGTCCATATAAATTGTGAAGCTTTGCTGATTCAAAAATCTTATAGAACTGCTTAACTAGCGCAAATGGTAGTGCCTCTCCACTTGAATATACATGTCTAAGCTTTGTAAGCTTAATGCTATTTCTTTCAACATAAGAAAGAAATGGTCCTAACATAGAAGGAACAAAATGTACAGTTTGTACAGCTCCCTTAGCAAGTGCATTTGCAATTGAAGCAGGATTTGAACGTTCCTTATCCGGAAGCAAATACAAAATCTCACCAGACACGAGTGGCAAGAAGAACTCCCACATAGAAACATCAAATGTATATGCCGCCTTCTGCATTACTGTACCACATTCTCCATACTTATCTAGCATCCATTTTACTCTATGCGCAAGTGAGCCATGAGAAATCATTACAAGCTTTGATTCGCCCGTTGTACCTGACGTATACATTCCATAGGCAGTCATTTCCGGACTTATACCGGATAGCCGTTTATTATTATCTTTATCTTGAGCAGATTCTTTTGCAATGTTGTATAAAACAGCTTCTTTTGCAATTTCATTTGTGATTATTATAGGGCAAATCTCTCTTATTCTGCCAATTCGCTGTTCTGATTCTGACATAGCAATGGGAATAAATGCTGCTCCGGCCTTCCATATGCCAAGAAATACTATTGGCAATAATTCAGATACCTCCATCCTAACAGAAACAAAATTTCCCTTCTTAACATTTTTAGAATACAGGTAATTCGCAACATTATCAGCCATAGAAAGCATTTCCGGATATGATATTTTATTACATACTTCTTGAGTATTATATACGACAGCAATCTTATCTGTCTGATTTGCATAATCACTAATGCAATCAAGCAATATTTTATCAGGTATCTCAAATGCTCTCTCAGAGTTTAAGTTATTCCATGCTATTTCATCTGTTTCTGTCAATATAGATATATCTGAAACAAATGACTCTTCCATTCCCTGCTCAAGAATAATTAATAAACGCTTATATATATTCTCAACTTCCTCATTCGAAAATAATTCTGTTTGATACTGAATATCGATTCTAATCGAATTATCCATATCATTTATATAATAACGAATTGGCAGTTCCTGGTTATTATTATATATTTCATCTTGTTCGACACCTTTACCTGAAGGTAGCAATTTATCATTTCTATAAGAAACAGCTGTATCGAAAAAGGTATTTGCAATTTTCTCTTCTCGGAGGAATTCCATAAATGACGCTGATGAATAACGCATCATTTCAAACAAAATACTATTTACTCTCTTGCACTGCATGGCAAAAGAAAGTTTCTCAGAAATATCAAAAAAAACCGGCATCTGATTAACTCTAATTCCCGCCATGTTCATATCTTTTTTTCTTCGATTAATCATGCTTCTACCAAAGCAAACCTTGTTGCTACCTGTTGTTTTTGATGCATATATGCCAAGCATGGTATAAAATAGCGATTCAAATGATACATTTGTCTGAATTAAATATGATGACACTTTGTCATAAAAATCACCAGTAATATAGAATGTTCTATGACCTACCCCAATATTTCCAAAATTCGTTTTTCGGATCTTCCAATTATCAGGCATTTGGTTAGGCACTACTTGTTTGAACCATCTATTCTCACGTTCTGAATTATGCTCCTCGTGCCTCATACATTCTATATAACCATAATCCTTCTCCAGTTCAATTTCTTTTCCATCAAGGAAACCCTGATAATAATCAATATATCGTTTCAAAGTTAAAACAAAGCTATAACCATCTACAATAATATGGTGAACCTTCATATAAATAGAGACATAATCATCATTTGCCCAATACCTTAGCTCGCATAGAGGATTATTATACAAATTAAATGGAGAACTCATCCATTCTCTTAATTCAGCATTTGTTGGTACTTCATCTCCATCCCACTTGCTAATCACGATATGCTCATCCGATAGATATGGTGTGTTATTGGTATCTATACGAATATGATATGAGGCAATATCATTCACTGCCTGTTGCATCGCTTTTACAGGCAAATGCGAATCTATAACTTGTCTTTCACATATTCTGCCACCTATATTACAAACACCCCTATCTTTATAAAGCATTTGAATATCCATTATCTGTAATTGTTCCCTAGTAAAAAAAAGCTTATCCATATTCTTTCTAAAAAAGCAGACGAACGAATAATCATTCATCTGCTTTTATTCCTTTTATATATTTACAATTAAAATTATTTTACTAATACACTATACTTATCTGCTTTATATCTATTACCATTTGCAGTAACCTTAATGTAGTAAGTACCTTTCTTTAAGGTAAGTTTCTTTACTGTAGCCTTGTCAACACCCTTTGATCCAAAAGTAGCAACAGTACGTAATTTTGAATCAATGATTGTAATATTCCAGAATTTTGCTCTGCTTGTATAATACTTGTGGCTGAACTTGATGCTTACACTTCTCTTCTTTGGATTCTTAAACTTAAAGTAATCAACATCATCCTTTGTCTTAAGAGTAGCATTTACAGTCTTCTTAACCTTAATAGGATTAGCTGTTGAGATATTATCATTAAACTTAGCAGCCTTATATGTATACTCCTTCTCCCATGACTTAGATGCCTTGAAGCTCATCTTTACATTGTAATCAATAGAGTTAAATACACCACGGTCACCACCGGTAACCTTAATATAGTATGTACCAGCTGTTACACCAATATTAGGTGTTGAGCATGATTTTCTTGTTCCCTTTGAATTAAAATTACAAATCTCTTGTGTTTTTGCATTAACAAGGTAAATCTTCCAGCATATATCCTGTGTTAAAGCATTTGCATGACTAAATGTTAACTTGATATAACCATCCTTTGGAACATTAACTTTGAAGAAATCAACATCATCACTTGTTCCAATAGTACCATATGCCTTCTTATTAATAGCTATCTGGTTTGAACCAATCTGTGTATTATTGCTGGTCTTTGTTACTGAGTTATATTCTACCTCCCAAGTAGTTGATGGCACAAACTTTGCTGTAAGGGTATACTCCTTATCACTATATTCAGTACCTGCGCATGTATGCTTTGATACTACTCTGATGAAGTATGTCCCCTTATTTAATCCAAGGCTTTCTCCTGTTAAGTCCAAATCAACACCCTTTGATGAAACTTTCTGTAATTCAGTCTCAAGGTCAGCAGCATATACAACAACTGTCCAATAAACAGTTGTATCAAACAAATTCTCGTGTTTGATATTAATATTAAACTTTCCTGCTGAAGAAAGGTTTACCTGATATAAATTACCTTCATCACCAGCATCCTCAGCAATAGTACCTTTAACAGCAGTATTAACTGCAAGTGTTGTTGCATTACTAGCTGATACAGATACACCAGAGGAAATTACAACTGCAAATAACAATAAGCAAAATACAATACCTATTATCTTCTTACTCTTCATTTTCTTCTCTCCCATCCTTAATTAATTATTAATATGTGACAAATTCCACTATCAAACAACAGTATATCATCTGACTATACCCATTACAAGGGGTAAATCTTTATTTACCCCTAACTCGCCACGGGGACACTCGCCACGGGACCTGTCCCCGTGGCGAGCTGTCCCCGTGGCGAGCTAGTTAAAATGATATTTCGTCATTGAGGCAGAATGACCATATTATCTTTTCTTTTACTTTGTATGGTGTTAGCTGCTCAATGGTCTTCGCATATTTATCTAACTGTACACGGTATTTTGTTACAAGCTCCTGCATATTGTCTACCTTGTCGGTTTTATAGTCAAGCAATACAACTTCGCCATCTTCTATAAAATATGCATCGATAATTCCCTGAACAACAATTATTTCATCTGTTGTACTCTCATCCCCCCATATATCCTTTGGATTCATGGAAATATAAAACTGCTGCTCGCGATAAAGTTTACCTTCATTATCTGCTTTAGCCATTCTATGTCCTAAATTGCTATTTAGCATTTTATGGAGTTTTGAAACATCTATTTTTGATTTGAATGCATCCTGAAAAATATGTTTTTCAAACATTATGTCAACTTGTTTTGATACGTCTTCCGTGCTACCTTTATGAAAATCAATTAGCTCCATAATCTTATGAATTACTGTTCCAATCTCATTTCCTTGTATTGTATGCTCCTTTTTCATAAATTCCGGTACAGGAATATCAATATCGGAAATACTATTATCTTGACTATCTGAACCCTTAAAATCTATGATTGTAGCCTTATTTTCCTCTCCTTCTGATTTCAGACGTTTTATTTCTGTAATTGACATCTTGCTCTTATACTTATCTGAACCAAAGCTATATGAAAATGAGAAAGCTTCACCAGCCTCTTTAATAATATCTTCTTCGCTTTTCGAAGTGGTATCTACATTGATATTATTACTTAAGACAGATAACTCTGTAGCCTCAAGCAATACTTCTCTCGAACTTAAATAATGTGTATCTGCAAGATCCGGGCTGTTACCACATACATCAATACTCATAAGTATCCATTCTATAAAGCATGATACAGATAATTTATCTGCATATAAAAGCTTATCACTAATAGTCACCATATGACTGCATTTCTCACAGGTTTTATCTAAGTTATCTACACACGCAGTCACATACAATTTCTGTTTTGCTCTAGTAAGTGCAACATAAAGAATTCTCATTTCTTCAGATAACATTTCTGTTTTCATTAGTGTTACTATTGAACTTCTCGCAAATGTATTCTGTCTTATTCGATTTGTCGTATCTATGGCATATGAGGCAAGGTAATAATCAGGATGTATAATTACAGATGATCTTGCATCCATATTCATAAGCTTTTTGCCTAAGCCACTTACAAATACAATAGGGAATTCCAAACCTTTACTTTTATGCATTGTCATTATTCTCACAACATTATCGTTATCTGACAAAGTTCCGGCTTCTGCAAAATCAATATCGTTAACCTTAAGTCTGTCTATATATCGCAAGAAATTAAACAAGCCTTTGAAGCTGCTATCTTCATATGCATCGGCCTTACTAATCAGCATATCCAAATTTGCCTGTCTTCTTTTACCCATTCCCATTGCCGAAACATACCAATAGTAACCTGTCTCATCAAGTACATATCTGATCATGTCACTAATAGAAAGGTAATTCTTTTCTTCTTTCAGATAACATAGCATATCAATAAATTTGCCCAATTTTACTGTTAATTCATCACCATTGTTCAAGTTGACATAATACTTGATTTTGTCATATAGCATCACATTTCTCAAACTATTGATATCGTTGTTATCTTTAACGTATTCATTATATACACCAACAACATAGGCAAGCTCATTCTCATTAATACCAACAAGAGGTGAACGAAGTACAGCTGTTAATTCATAATCTATATAGGCATTATCTATAACCGCAAGCATTGAAAGCATGGTATTTACTTCAATAGCATCAAAATATCCCTGCTCACTTTCAAGATATACAGGTATACCACGTTCTGTAAATATACTATCATAAATTGCAGAGCTACCCTTTACACTTCTAAGCAAAATAACAATATCCTTATATGTTGCTCTTCTCCTACCTTCCGGGACAGAGTCATCATCTACATATATAATCTTGTCTCCATTTACAATCTTCTCTATTTCATTAGCAATAGATATTGCCTCAATTTCTGTGTTATCATACTCATCCGGCAAGCCTTTAGAATCATTATCGATTACAATAACCTCCGGTTTCATATCTGAAACGTCATTCTTTAATTGCTCTTTACCAGGTTTCAAATATGCAGAATTATCATACTCAACACCACCCATATCTTTAGCCATAAGAGGTGCAAATATCATATTTACAAAGTCTATTACAGATTTAGAACTTCTGAAATTATTAGATAAGAGAATCTTAATACATTCACTATCTTCTCCAAACTGTTCATAAGTATCATATTTATTGATAAATAAATCAGGTCTTGCCATTCTAAATCGGTAAATACTCTGCTTTACATCACCAACCATAAATGTATTACATATTCCTTCACCATGTCCTGAAACACAATTCAATATATCTTCCTGAAGAAAATTACTATCCTGGTACTCATCAATATATATTCGCTTATAATTTTGTGATATTGCAACACCAATATCAGAAGGAATTGTTTTACCCGTATCATCATAATCCGCACAAACTATATTAAGCGCAAATTCCTCAATATCATGGAACTCATAAACATTCTTTTCTTTTTTTACTCTATCAAGACATGTTCTATATCTTATGGTTAAATCAATTAAAGGAACAAGTGTCTTGCCCGCAAGATTAATCTCTTTAATTATGGTGTCTGAAGGAGCAATATTTGTAACTACTGTTTTAATTAGATCTTTATATTTATTTCTAACTGCCTTAACATACTCTGCAAACTCTTCTTCACAGCTATCTTTTTTATTTCTTCCTATATTCACAAATCCGGCAAAACAATTCCTAACAGCTTCCAGTTCCTTCTGGCTATACATGGATGTCAGCATATCAATATCTGCACATATAGAATCCCTGTATCCAATCGGTCCTCTATTCATATCACATACATCAAGACATCTTTGTGCCATCTTAATTGATGAATCAATAACCTCTTTAACAACATTTTCATATTCCTTATACCAAAGAATATCAGATAGTTTTGCTCCATCTGTCATTGAAAGAGCCTTTTTTGCATTATCAAGCCAAACCATTGGTCTTGGGAAGCTAGAAGATACCTTATACATATGCTCTACTAATTCTGTAACAACATTGTCTGACTCTTTTCTTGCAAATGCATCAATAAGGCGAATAAAATCACTGTTATTCTCCAAGTAACACTCTTCAAGAACCTCGTTCATCACATCAGCTTTTATTAGCTCCATTTCTGCATTATCCGCTATATCAAAATTAGAATCTACACCCACTACATTAAAATAGTCTTTTACAATTCCTAAACAAAAGCTATCTATAGTGCATATCTTAGCTCTTGGTAAAAGGGCAAGCTGTTTTACAATATGTTCATCATAAGGCTTCTCTTCGGCTTTTTTAGCCAGAACATCAGCTATCTTCTCTTTCATCTGAGCTGCAGCGGCATTTGTAAATGTAACGACAAGCAACTCATCAATATCCATACCTTCAGAAATCTGATTTCCACTTGAATCAACTCCAAGAATAGTTTCTATTATATTTTCAACGAGTACTGCCGTCTTACCTGAACCAGCAGCTGCTGCAACAAGAAGGTTGCCAATTCTTGAATCAATTACATTTTTCTGCTCACTAGTCCAATTCATCCTTAACATCCTCCTCATAGAATTTATCTGTTATATCTTTATTTATTATACGATAACTATTCCCACCATACTTTGTATCAAACCTGCATATATCCTTAAAATCGCAATAGTCACAGCCTGTATCTTTACCAAGCTTAGCAGGATTAATATCAATATTACCAGATGCAATATCATCACCAAGCTCCACTATACTATCTCTCGTATACTTTAAAAGCTTCTGAAGTTTTTCTTCAGGAAGGATATTCTTATTTGCCTTAACTGAGTTATTCTTATCAAGTTTAACAGGTAGTACTGTAGAATATGATCTGTCCATAATCGATATAACATCTTCATCAGAATTAACAAAACCCTTAAGCTTTGCTGCTTCAAGCTTCATGCTTTCTATAGCTGGGCTACAAATAAATTCCCCAGTTACATCATCAATATTAAGTTCCTTTGTCTCAATTATCGGATCATCAAAGCTATAATACAAAAGGCCACCTAGCTTAACATCCTTATCAGGATATATTTTCTTCTCAAGTTCATATGCAACACCGGCATATACACATAACTGTAGCTGCAAACCTGATAATATCTTTTCAAGCTCAAGATCCTTAGAGGATGACTTATAATCTAAAACCTTGATATATACTTTTCCATCCTTCTCACAAGTGTCAACTCTGTCAATCTTACCGTTAAGTATCAGCTTCATATCATTCTTAAGCTCAAATATGTATTCTGCGATATCATCCTTGTCTGAGTTAAACACCTTCTCAATCATTCCAGGCTTCATATCTCCATAGCTCAGATGTTTCTGAAGCACCTCAACAGAATGCTGCGCCATATTAGTAAGGAGAGTAAGCATATAATTATTTCTCGCGTAATCGTCAAAAAAGCTTCCTCCAAATTGTTTTGCAGCTTCATCTACAGCAGTCTGAACCATACCGGTTCTCATCTCATCAGTTAAATGCTCCCAGTCATTTCCCATAGTATTCTTAACATTATTAAATACCTTCTCCATTACCTGATGAAGAATAGAACCCACATGGCGCATATCAATATCATATTTATCACGTTCTTTAAGACCTAGCCCATATTTTAAGAAATATGCAAATTTACAATTCGCAAATGTCTCCAGTCTCGAAACCGACTGAATAAGACTATTCCCATATAGTAGCATAAGTGTTTCCTTGGTAAGTGACGTAGTAGTATTACTATAATTGCTACCTGACAATATACTGTCTAATTCTTTACCACATCCATTTTCTTTGATAAGTTTACATAACTCTGATGACATGCTATCTATCCCATTGTCTCTAACACTTCTTACAATATATCTAAGTATCGCTCTATCTGTATATAGCTTCTCCTCTTCCATATTAAAGCTTTCTACTTCAAGCTTTGGGAAAATGTTCATAATACGGCTTATAAGATATGAAGGTCTTGCGGCTTTATCGTCTTTGCCCATCTTCCTATATGAAATATAAAGCCTGTCTGAAGGTTTTGTTATATTCATATATAAATAAAACTGTTCAACATATGCATTTATCTTGTCTGAAGGAGCAAGAATCATACCATGTTTTTCTAAATTAGTTCTGTCACTAACAGCAAGAATCTTGCCTTGTTTTGCTGCCTTGGGTATAATACCCTCATTAACACCTGCAAGGAATAATACTTTAATATGATTAAGTCTGGAACGCGTAATATCACCTACAAGAACACGATCAACTGTAGGAGGCACTATGCCAATCTCTATATCAGAAAGACCTGTATCAATAATGTCACCAAACTCCTTAACACTCATAACCTCATCTGATAATAGCTGTACCACCTTATCAAACAAATCTACAACCTTGCCCATTATCTGGCTATAGGCATTCCCCTCATCGAATTTGCCCGCATTGTTAAGCTTCTCACTTTTATGTACAAGCTTATGAGGTATATCAATCTTAATTAAAAATGCATACAGTGCTTCAACATAATCCTTAACCGTACTATTCTTATTCTTAAACACCGGAGTTATGTCAACCAATATTCCCATAAACTGTTTTCTTATTGCTTCTAAATTACGTTCAGCATTTATCTCAAAATACTCCGGAACCTCTTTATTCCATGACGAATATCCACGAAGGCCCCTCTTTAAAGCATAATTCTCCAAGTATTCTATAGAGTCTGTATCAATATCTGTCATGCCGGTTTTAAGGAATCTGAATACACTATCATATGAGAAATCCTTAGCATACATATCAATAATTCCACGTATTATTTCAGAGCATGGATTTGACTTCATTAATATATTAGAATCTATGAATACAGGTATATCATACTCACTCATAATCTGATTATAATACCTAGCTGACTCTGAAATATCTCCTGATACAATTGCTATATCCTTATATCGATATCCCTCATTAATAAGTGTTCTTATTCTTTCTGCCATATAATAAATCTCTTCGCGAACATTATCACATGACACAATATCAATATTATGTAAACTATCATCATATTTCTTATATGGATATCTAAAAAGCTGTCTTTCAAGGAAATCAATCTCTTTATTATTACAAAATCTGTTATGTGAAGCATCATCAATAACAACATTAGGAAGTATCTCTACTTTCACCTCATTTGCCATATTAGAAAGCTCTTTTATTGCGGTTTTTGTCATATAGAAAAGCTCATGCTCTTTTATATTTGTAATAGATATATCATCAGGATCTATTGTAAAAGAAAAAACAAGTCCCTTTGCATATATCATCAGCTCTTTTATCAGCATCAACTGAACAGGAGTAAATCCTGTAAAGCCATCAAAGAAGAAAAAGCTATTCTTCACTATATTAGAATCCTTGATATAACCTGTTAATAATTCAGTCATATGTTCTGCCACAATGTAACCGCCAGACATATATTTCTCGAATTCTTCATAAATCAGATTAATATCCTTAAGCTTGTTGCCTGTATTATTCTCAGATACCAGATCAAGTTCCTCTAATACTGTTTCTATCTTATTACGTTTAACACCATATTGAAATAACTCAGACATCATGGACTTCATCTCGTCAACAAATCCGAGCTTATCAATATAACTTCCATATACTAAAAGTTCATCCTTCTTATCAAGAAGGATCTTCTTAATAAGCATACTCTTTCCAAAATCCTGAAGAACATCTCCCGGGTTAACATTCAATTCATCAAATATCCTATATGCAAGTCTGTTAAAGCCTATGGCATCTATATTCATAGTTCCGCCATTAGGATGCATTGTAACAATATCTCTCTGGGCTTCAAGTGTATACTGTTCAGGCACAATAAGATAATATAAATTATCAGGGCATGATATAGACTCTGCTATTATTCTGTTTAATATCTCTGTTGTTTTACCGGCTCCTGACCGGCCAAGTAAAAACTGAATTGCCATTAAATATCCTCCATATAAAGCTAATTTATTTTTGATGTCATATATCTGCTATTTTGTGAATAAATTATATTAATAGTATACAACACGGAAGGCAGATTATCAAAATGGCATCAACTAAACTAATTGTACTAAAATCGCGGGAAATAATTTACACACTAATTTTTCTCACCCTTGTCGCTGTCCTAATTGTTATATTGCTAATTATGTTTAAGGGTGATAAAAAAGAAGAAAACAAAGAAAAAAAAGATATCACAAGCGAAGAAATATCAACCACTTATACCCCCGGTACATACGATTCATCAATCACGCTCGGAGAATCTTCGGTATCTGTTATGGTTACAGTAGACAGTAATTCAATTACTGACGTTTCATTTAAACAGCTTGACGAAAGCATTGCTGCTATGTATCCGCTTCTCGAAACTTCTATGGAGGATATTAATACACAGCTCCAATATGTTGATTCGCTTGATAAAATTACATACAGTAGTGATAACAAATATACTGCTACTGTCATAATAAATGCTATCCAGGATGCTTTATCTAAAGCTGTTGTTCAATAACTCTTATAAGTAGCGAAACCAGGTCATTAATACAGACTTGGCTTCGCTATCTATTTATTATTCCTTAATTACAATATCGTCTTTATCTTTATATATACTGTTAGCCGGAACGTATCCTCTTACTCTTGAAATTGGATAAATATTACTGCAACGTCCGATTACTGTTCCGGGATTTAACACACTGTTACAACCTACTTCAACATTATCTCCAAGCATTGCTCCAAACTTCTTCATTCCTGTTTCAATATCAAAATCTTTACCCTTTACATGTACAAGCGTTTTATCTGACTTAACATTGGAAGTAATACTTCCCGCTCCCATATGTGATTTGTATCCAAGTATTGAATCACCAACATAATTATAATGAGGAACCTGTACATTGTTAAATATAATAACATTCTTAAGCTCTGTAGAATTACCTACAACACAGTTATCTCCAACAAGTGCACTACCTCTGATAAATGCACATTGTCTTACCTCTGTACCTGCTCCAATAATACATGGACCGGCAATATAAGCAGAATCAAATACTGTTGCTGTCTTATGAATCCATATATCTTCTCCCCTCTTCTCATACTCATTCAAATCAAGTGTCGCACCCAGCTTAAGTATAAAATCTTTAATAAGAGGAAGTGCCTCCCATGGATATGTAAGCCCTTCAAGAAGTGGCTTAGCTGCTGTCTGATCAAGACTAAATAATTCCTTAATTGTTACTTCATTATTAATGCTACTCATATTTTATATACTCCTTTTTGTAGAATAAACTTATTTCTTATAAAATGGACGTGTTTTGTCAAACACATATACTATATTATTCTGTTTACTAATTTCCTTTACCATATTAGTATACTTTGTAACAAAATCTGTCATCTTAATTGTGTATTCTTCTTTTGTAATTGAGCCATTCGCTACTCCTTCAAGCCCTTTCTCCCAGCTTGCCGTAAGATCAGCTCTAAGAAGTCCGTTTATTGAATAATAAACAATATCATATATTATCTCACCAAGAAAAGTAGGCGTAACTATCTGTGTCTTCTTATTTAGAGAAATATACTTGTTATTAACAAGCTTCGTAATTATTCCATCTCTTGTTGCACTTGTACCTATTCCGGCACCCTTTATCTGTGCTCGAAGCTCTTCGTCCTCAATGAACTGTCCTGCGTTCTCCATAGTAAGAATAAGCGAACCTGAATTATATCGTTTCGGAGGAGTTGTCTCACCCTCTTTAATATCAATACTGCTTATATCAAGCATATCACCTTTCTTCAACTTAGCAATATATTCAATAAAATCAGACGAATACTTCTCTTCATCCTTCTTCTTACCGAAGCTGTTATTTGCAACCTTCAAATATCCTTCCATAATAAGGTACTTAAAATTCGCAAATAACTTCTCATCCTTCATCGAAAGAGTCATTGATATCTTCTGGTACTCAGCAGGTGGATAGAATATACTCAAAAATCTTCTGCATATTATCTCATAGACCTTAGAAGCAATATCAGAAAGTCCATTTAATGCACCAAAGCCCTGTCCTGTAGGGATTATTGCATAGTGATCCGTTATCTGCTTATCATTAACATATTTCGTTCTTGAAATACCCTTATAGGCTCCATTCTGTAATATCTCATCTGCGAATCCGGCAAGCTTAGTATATTTCTTCAAACCGCTAATGTTCTTATATATCTCCTTGGCAACAGCACTAGACAGCACCCTGGCATCTGTTCTCGGATATGTAACAAGCTTCTTCTCATACAATTCCTGAACAATCTTTAGTGTATCGGACG
>JAEDHX010000020.1 GCA_016296785.1 Coprococcus sp.
TAGAGCAGAGGACTGAAAATCCTCGTGTCACTGGTTCGATTCCGGTTCTGGGCATCTTTTTTTTTGCCTTTTTTTCCGGCTTCTTTTATGATAGTATATTTACAATCTATTTTAGGAGTGTGAAAAATGCAGTTTAATATTGGAGAGGTAATTAAAATGAAAAAACAACATCCATGTGGAGCTAATGAGTGGGAGATACTTAGAGTGGGCATGGATTTCAGACTTAAGTGCAGAGGCTGTGGCCATCAGGTTATGGTGCCAAGAAAGCTTGTTGAGAAGAATTTTAGAGGATTTGTTTAGTAATAATGCAGATAATGCAGATAGTCTAATAAAATTGCTTGCATTTAGTAGATATTTGTGGTATCGTAAAGCTCTGTGATGTATTAATCATATTTCCTTGCTCGCAATTGTATTGTGGGCCAGAGACCATAAGGAGGTGCAATTACATGAATAAGTATGAATTAACTTTAGTTGTTAGTGCAAAGATTGATGAGGAAGCAAGAACAGCAGTAGTTGATAAGGTTAAGTCTTATATTGAGAAGGCTAAGGCTACAATTACTAATGTTGAAGAATGCGGACTTAAGAAGCTTGCTTACGAGATTCAGAAGATGGGTGAAGCTTACTACTACTTTATTCAATTTGATGCAGATGCTGATGTTCCAGCACAACTCGAGGCAAATGTTCGTATCATGGAATCTGTTCTCAGATATCTTTGCGTTAGATTAGACGCTGAGTAGACAGGGGGATTTCAATATGAATAAGGTTATTCTAATGGGTCGTTTAACAAGAGATCCGGAAGTTAGATATTCACAGGGTGATAGCCAGATGGCAGTTGCAAGATATACTCTTGCTGTGGATAGAAGATTTAATAGAAATGGTGACCAGACGGCTGATTTCATTAGCTGTGTTGCATTTGGTAAATCAGCAGAATTTGCTGAGAAGTATCTTAAGCAGGGTACTAAGATTGTTGCAACAGGCAGAATTCAGACGGGAAGCTATACTAACAAAGATGGTAACAAAGTCTATACTACTGATGTTGTTGTTGAAGATCAGGAATTTGCTGAAAGCAAAGCAAGTGCTGCTTCGTCAGGTGATAGTTATCAGCCTGCAGGCAGACCATCACCATCAAGTGCAAGTGCTGAAGGCTTTATGAGTATTCCGGAAGGTATAGAGGACGATTTACCATTCAAGTAAAATAGGAGGTAAAGAAAGTGGCTTATACAAAGACAGATAGAGCTGACGCTCCAATGAAGAGAAGAACTGTTCGTAGAAGAAAGAAAGTTTGCGTATTCTGCGCTGACAAGACTGCTGTTATAGATTACAAGGATGCTAATAAGTTAAAGAGATTTATTTCTGAGAGAGGCAAGATCCTTCCTAGAAGAATTACAGGAAGCTGTGCAAAGCATCAGAGAGCTTTAACAGTTGCAGTTAAGAGAGCTAGACAGATTGCAATTTTACCATACGTTGTAGAGTAAATCTGATTTAGTATTTAATTATAAGGGTGTCCCATATTCATGTTTTGAGTATGGGATATTTTTTATATTGCTTCAATGGTTATCGACAAAGGAGATTCCAGGTGATAAACTATAATAGACAAAAATCTAGGGAGGAATAGTAAGTAAATAATGGGCGAGGAAATAGTAAGAATTGAGAACCTTACGAAGAAGTATGGTGGAAAGGTCGTATTAAATAATGTTAATTTAAGCCTTGAAAAGGGCAAAATCTATGGATTTATTGGTCAAAATGGTGCGGGAAAGACCACGCTTATTAAGACAATTAACGGATTAGTATATCCAACTGAGGGTTCAGTCAGTTTGTTTGGAACAAGCAAGGAGTCTGAGCTTGTAGAATCACGTTCAAGAATTGGTACTGTATGTGAGCATGCAGGGATACATGATAATTATAATGCAGTATCCAATATAAAACTTAACATGCGTCTTAGGGGCATAAAGGGAGATAATGTTGTAGAACAGACAATTAACAGTGTTGGCTTACAGGGAGTAGGTAATAAGAAATTCCGTAATTATTCGATGGGTATGAAGCAAAGGCTTGCAATAGGCTGTGCGATGCTGTCAGGTCCTGAGCTTCTTCTTCTTGATGAACCGATTAATGGTCTTGACCCTGTAGGTATTGTAGAAATACGTAATTTGCTTAAACGTATTAACCAGCAGTTTGGTGTAACAATTTTGATATCAAGTCATATATTATCAGAGCTTCATGAACTTGCAACTGACTATATAATAATTGACAGGGGCAATATTATTGATTGCCTTTCTTCAAAAGAGCTTGACGATAGATGCGGAAGAAGATTATTTATCAGAACAAGCGAGCCTGAGAGGGTTATTGCTATACTTAATAATGACTATAATATATTTAATATTTCTGTAAATCAGAATAATATAGTAGTTAATAGTAAAATAAATACTGATGAATTTGCTTGGAGACTATTCAATGAACACATTTTCTTTAGTGAGTATTATATTCAGGAGGATAGTCTTGAGAACTACTTTATTAATATGATAGGGGGTGGAATCAATGAGTAAGTTATTAAGCTCTGAATTATTCAAATTAAAGAAATGTATTGGACTTCGTGTATGCCTAATTGTATTTTTATCATACTCAGCCCTTAATATGCTTATTATTGGATTATTTGATCAGTTTTCATTCTACACCGGATATACATATTTTAACGCGTGTCTTGGAAGCTTAAGTGGCAGCTCTATTTATGGTATGCTACTTGGATTCCTTGCTGCATCGATCATTACTACAGACTATAAGTCACGTGATATACAGTGTGAGATAGCACAGGGCTATAGTAGAGCAAAGATACTTGTTGCTAAGACGATAATATATATGTCTACTATTCTTGTTATGTCGTTGTTACTTATGATTATTAATACAGTAGGTTATTCATTAATAAATGGATTTGGTTGCAAATTTGATTCAGAAGTATTGCTCGACATGATTAAGAGGGTATTGTTAGCCGGTTATATGACAACAATGTTATATACGGCATGCATTTTTTTGGCAGTTTCTTTTATGTCGAAGGCGGCATCTGTTGCCCTTAATATACTTGTGTTCTTTGTTTTGAACCTTGGTACAAGCTTGGTTGACATGTTATTTGAGGTTTTTGATTCTGATATATTTTCAAAAATAGCAAGATATTTTCCTTTTATTTCCATATCAGAGGTTACAATGCCTGATGCGAAAGGAAAGTATATTCTAATATCCATGCTGGTCGCTCTTTTATGGGGTGTCTTATTGTATGTAGGAACATGGGCAATATTTAGAAAACGAAATATGAGATAATACATATAAAGGTGAATGTATGAGTTGTATATTAGAAGCAAAAAATCTTACTAAATCATATAAGAAGGAAATCGTGATAAATGGTGTGAATCTTAGTCTTGAAGAGGGAGAGATTCTTGGTATTATTGGTGAAAATGGAGCAGGGAAGACTACATTACTTAAGATGATAACAGGAATGCTTCTGCAAGATGGTGGAGATATTATGCTGTTTGGCGGTACCGTAAATAATAATTCTGCTTATGTTGGCTCCCTGATTGATGGACCAAGCGTTTTCGGATATATGACGGCATATGGCAATATGGAGTATTATGGGCGATTGTTTGACTGTTATGATGGTGATAGATTTGATGAGCTTTTAGATATAGTAGGTTTGCTGGAATATAAGAATAAAAAAGTAAGCAAATTTTCTACAGGCATGAAGCAAAGGCTTGGAATAGCAATAGCATTACTAGGTGATGTAAGGCTTGTTCTGCTCGACGAACCATTTAACGGAATAGATGCAACAGGATCAAAAGAGCTTGAATCACTTATTTTAGATATTGCTAAGAAGAATATTTCTGTTATAATTTCAAGCCATGTTATTAGTAATCTGCTAAGTGTATGTGACAGGTATATGATTATGAAGCAGGGAGAGGTAGCTTGCGAAATAACTTCGAAAGAAATAAGCAGCAATTCTAATAATGATGTTGAAGCAGAGCAATACATAATTGAAAAGCTTGGAGGTGCATTATTATGAGAAGTAATATAATAGCCTCTAATATGAAGCTTAGAAGAAGCAGGGCGCTTAAGGTTGCCTGCATAGTATTATTCGTACTTAATATAATAGGAAATCTTCTGTTTAAAGGTGTGCTAAGTATTCTTACGGGAGATATCATTGAAAAGGCAGGCGGTTTTGAATCTGACCTCGAAGCCTTTGATAATATTAGTATGCTTGACTGCGTAGCTATCTCGCTTTCACTTATGCAGGTATTGTCTCTTACGCTAGCCATAATAATTACCATACATATATCCTACGAGAGAAAGTGTGGAATTGATTCATTTATTTTGGCTAGAGGCTTTTCAAAGGGACACTTATATGTCGGCAAAATATACGAGATAAGTGTAATCAGCCTGGTGCTATATATATCTTATGTTTTAGGTTCTGTTATTTCGGGAGCTGTTTTATGGCATGGAGATATTACAGGCGAGATGATTCTTGGCTTTGTGAAAATGTTTATAATAACAGCAATTATGTATTTGGCTGTTAGTTATATATTTATGGCAATTGCCATAAATATTAATAACGGAGGAATTGCTATTACTCTTAATATTATTGTTGCAATTATAATTTCTGCTGTTATTACTGCAATTGATAAGAATATTAATGGTGATGAGGCAGCTGTTCGTTGTTATTACATATTTACGGCTATAGAACAATTTACGTATTTGGAGATAACAATAAAGGAGATATTTACTTCAATTTTAAATGCAATTGTATATGGAGGAATGGCAGTTCTTATTGGTAGCAATATATACAAAAAATCATAAGGATGTTTGCGTTGACAAATATGTTTCTTAAGTTTATGATAATACAGACATTTGTATTTGACAGATTGTTTTTGAATAATAAAAGGTTAAAAGGAGTATAAGACATGGGAAAGTACACTAAGGAAGACATTCTTAGAATGGTTAAGGAAGATGACGTAGAGTTTATCAGACTTCAGTTTACAGATATTTTCGGAGACCTTAAAAATGTTGCAATTACAGCAAGCCAGGCAGAGAAGGCACTTGATAACAAGATTATGTTTGATGGTTCCTCAGTAGAAGGCTTTGCACGTATTGAAGAATCTGATATGTGTTTATATCCTGATTATGACACATATGAGACATTTCCTTGGAGACCTCAGCATGGAAAGGTTGCAAGACTGATTTGCGATGTATATAAGCCTGATGGAACTCCATTTGAAGGAGATCCAAGATATGTGCTTAAGAAGGCACTTGCAGAAGCAGCAGAGATGGGATACACAATGAATGTTGGTCCGGAATGTGAGTTTTTCCTGTTCCAGACAGATGAAAATGGACTTCCTACTACTAATACATTTGAGAGAGCCAGTTATTTTGATTTAGGCCCTCTTGATTTTGGTGAGAATGCAAGAAGAGATATGGTTCTTACTCTTGAAGATATGGGCTTTGAGATTGAGGCATCACACCATGAGGTTGCTCCTGCACAGCATGAGATAGATTTCAAGTATGGAGAAGCATTAAAGACAGCTGATAATATTGAAACCTTCAAACTTGTTGTTAAGACTATTGCAAAGAGGCATGGACTTTGTGCTACATTTATGCCAAAGCCAAAATACGGTGTATGCGGTTCAGGTATGCATATGAATATGTCTCTTTCTAAGGATGGAAAGAATATTTTTGCCGATAAGGATGATCCGTTAGGATTAAGTAAAGAAGCATATTGGTTTATTGCAGGTATCATGGAGCATATGAAGGAGATGACAGCAATAACAAACCCTCTTGTAAATTCATACAAGAGACTTGTGCCGGGATATGAGGCTCCGATTTATATTGCCTGGTCAGCGAAGAACAGAAGTCCTCTTATCAGAATTCCTAGTGCAAGAGGAGAGGGTACAAGAGTTGAGCTTAGATGTCCGGACCCTACAGCTAATCCATATCTTGCTATGGCTGTATGCCTTAAGGCAGGCCTTGATGGAATAAAAAGACAGCTTCCTGTTCCGCCAAGTGTTGATACAAATATTTTTGAGCTTTCAAAGAAGGAGAAGAAGGCTAGACATATTCACAGTCTCCCTGCAAATCTTAGAGAGGCGACTCTTGCAATGATGGAGAGCGACTTCATGAGAGAGGCTGTTGGTGATCATATTTTTGAAAGATATACTGAAGCAAAGATGAGTGAGTGGAATGAATATACAAAGCAGGTAACAGAGTGGGAGATTTCTCAGTATTTGTATAAATTCTAGTTAGTGCTGGTCGATAGTGTATTATTAGTTGAGAGGACATTAAAGTGGTTAATGTAATAGTTCTGTTTCCAAGGATAGATGAGGCTAAAAGCATAAAGAACCTTCTCATAAGAAATGGTATTAATGTCACGCAGGTTTGCACTACAGGAGCACAAGCTGCTCATGTTGCTGATATGTATGATGATGGAATAATAGTATGTGGATATAAATTTCAGGATATGTTATTTTCTGATTTGGTTGACATAATTCCAGAATGCTTTGAGGTTATTGTTGTAGCTTCAAAGAGAAACTATGAAGATTGTAGGGATAGTGGCGTTGTATGTCTTACTATGCCGTTAAAGTCTCAGGATTTTATCAGCATGGTTTCTATTACAATAGATAATCTTTTGTGGGAAAGAAAAAAGCGTAAGAATAAACCGAAGGAACGTAATGAGGAAGAGAAGAAGATAATTACGGCTGCAAAGCTTAAATTAATCAATGAGCATAATTATGACGAACAAGAGGCACATAGATTTTTGCAGAAGAAAAGCATGGATAATGGTGTGAATATCATAGAGATGTCGTATATGATACTTAATGATACCGGTTTTTTCTAGGTTGGGAGGAATAGTATATGAAGTTTACAAAGATGGAAGGTCTTGGAAATGATTATGTATATGTAAACTGTTTTAAAGAACAGCTTGATAATCCTTCTGAATCCGCAAGAATACTTAGTGACCGCCATTTTGGTGTGGGCTCTGATGGACTTATTTTGATTAAACCATCTGAGGTTGCAGATTTTACAATGGATATGTATAACGCTGATGGTTCACGTTCTGAGATGTGTGGTAATGGAATAAGATGCGTTGGAAAGTATGTTTATGATTATGGCCTTACAGATAAGACTTCTATTTCCATTGAGACACTTGCAGGAATAAAGTATTTGGAATTAAAGCTTGAATACGGTAAGGTTTCGGCTGTTACTGTTGATATGGGTGCTCCAATACTTAATGCTAAGGAGGTTCCTGTAATATCTGATAATGACATAGTTGTTGATGAGGATATTGCTGTTGACGGCATTAATTATAAGATGACGTGTGTATCAATGGGTAATCCGCATGCAGTTGTATTTGTTGATGATGTCGATAGCTTCCCACTTGATAATGTAGGGGCTATGTTTGAGAAGCATAACAGGTTTCCTAACAGGGTGAATGCTGAATTTGTTCAGGTGATTGATAGAAAAACAGTAAAAATGCGTGTTTTTGAGCGTGGAACAGGTGAGACTATGGCTTGCGGAACAGGCTCATGTGCAACAGCAGTTGCCTGTGTGCTTAATGATAAAACAGATGAGGATGTAACTGTCAAATTACTTGGAGGCGATTTGCTGATAAGATATGACAGACAGAATAATAAGGTATATATGACAGGGCCTGCGAAGGTAGTGTTTGACGGAGAAACTGACATATGTTAGGAGGAGAATATTATGTTTAAGGTAAATGACAATTATTTAAAGCTTCCCGGTAGTTATTTGTTTTCTACAGTAGGAAGAAAGCAGAGAGAATATAGTGCGGCTCATCCTGATAAGAAGGTTATAAAGCTTAGTATTGGTGATGTAACACAGCCACTTGCACCGGCTATTATTGAAAGACTTCATAAGGCAGTTGATGAGATGGCAGTAGCTGAGACTTTTAAGGGATATGCTCCTGATTTGGGTTATGAATTCCTTAGAAGTACTATTTGCGAGAATGATTATAAGGCAAGAGGTGTGGATATCGCTGCAGATGAGATATTTGTAAGTGATGGAGCTAAGAGTGACTCTGCTAATATTCAGGAAATATTTGCAGCTGATAGCAGGATTGCTGTATGTGACCCTGTTTATCCGGTATATGTTGATTCTAATGTTATGGCAGGAAGAACAGGTACATATGATAAGACGACTGAGCTTTGGAGCGATGTAATATATATGCCATGTCTTGCATCAAATAACTTTGCACCTGAGCTTCCAAAGGAGACTCCTGATATTATTTATCTTTGTTTCCCAAATAATCCAACAGGTGCAACAATTAAGAAATCACAGCTTCAGGAGTGGGTTGACTATGCAAATAAGGTTGGTGCCGTAATTATATATGATGCGGCATATGAAGCATATATCAGCGAAGAAGATGTTCCTCATACTATTTACGAGTGTGAGGGTGCTAGAACATGTGCAATAGAGCTTAAGAGCTTTTCGAAGAATGCCGGCTTTACAGGTACACGTCTTGGCTATGCGGTAGTTCCTAAGGATTTAAAGGATGCAGATGGTGTCCAGCTCCATGGCCTTTGGGCTAGAAGACATGGAACCAAATTTAATGGTGCGCCTTATATTGTTCAGGCTGCAGGTGAAGCAGTTTATTCAGATGAAGGAAAAGCACAGACTAAAGCACAGATTGCATATTATATGAATAATGCAAAAGTAATATATGATGGACTTAAGTCAGCAGGATATACTGTTTCAGGTGGTGTGAATGCACCATATATCTGGCTTAAGACACCTGATAATATGACATCATGGGAGTTCTTTGATTATCTTCTTGAGAATGCCAATGTTGTTGGAACACCAGGCTCAGGCTTTGGCCCTAGCGGTGAAGGATATTTCAGACTTACAGCATTTGGTACTTATGAGAATACAGTTGAGGCAATCGAGAGAATTAAATCGTTATAATAATAATTATTAAGCATGGATATGAGGAATATTTCCCATTTCCATGCTTTTATCATTTTTAAGGAATTGCTTTACTCAAATATATATATTTGATATAATTACTTCATACGATTATTTACGGATATACCATAATAGAACATGGAGGTATAGAGGATGAAGGATAACGGACTTTTGATTCAGTATTTTAATGCGAATACTCCAAATGACCAGACCTTATGGAAGAAGGCAGCTGAGGATGCCGGCACATTGAAGAAGCTTGGAGCAACTGCAGTATGGTTTCCTCCGGCAACAAAGGGTGCAATGGGTAAGGATGATATGGGTTACTCCCCATATGATTTATTTGATTTAGGTGAGTTCGATCAGAAGGGCTCTGTTGGTACCCGATATGGTACAAAGGAAGAATATATTGAAGCTATTAAGGCAATGAAGAATGCCGGAATAGATGTATATGCTGATATTGCAGTTAGACAGAAGGTTGGTGCAGATAAGATTGAACCTGTATCAGCTGCTGATTTTAATAAGAAAGACAGTCCTCAGATGATTGGTAATAAGAAGACTGTTGGAGCATTATCAAAGTTTACATTTCCGGGAAGAAAGAGCAAATATTCAAAATTCAAATGGAATTTTAATCATTTTATGGGAATTGATTGGAAACAGGATGAATTCAAGGATAGAGTGTGTGCTCTTTCAGGTGTAGACAGAGAAATAGCTGAGAAGGATTTCTCTAAATATGATTATATTCTCGGTTGTGAGATTGATTTCTATAATCAGGATGTATATAGAGAGCTTATGGATTTTGCCAGATGGTATGAGAAGAATACTGATGTTGATGGCTTTAGATTTCAGGAGGCAGAGGCTGTTCCGGGTTGGTTTATTAAGGACTTTGCTGAGGTTGCAGCACAGGAAAGAAATGATAAAAAACCGGTATTTACAGTTGGTGATTTCTGGCATTGGAATTGCAATTATATAAATGATTATATTGCTTCAACTGATGGTACAGTATCGATGTTTGATGTTCCTCTTCATTTTAATTTCCATGATGCATCAATTGCAGCCGGAGATTATGATTTAGGAAGACTTCTTGATGGTTCAATGATGATGAGCAATCCTGTTAAAGCAGTAACATTTGTTGATAATCATGAATCTCAGGCAGGCGGAATCCTTGAATCATATGTTGAGGATTGGTTTAAGCCATTAGCATATGCTGTTATTCTTCTTCGTAATCAGGGTTATCCTTGCCTGTTTATGGGCGATTATCAGGGAATCCCTGCAGCTAAGGTTAAATCCATGAAAACCATTCTTAATAAGCTGTTAAAGCTTAGAAAGAAATATGCTTATGGAAGACAGCATGACTATTTTGATAATAAGGACATTGTCGGCTGGACAAGAGAAGGTGATGAAGTTCACAAGGATTCCGGCCTTGCAGTTGTAATGTCAGATGGTACAGGCGGAACAAAGCGTATGTATATTGGTAAGCAGTTTGCCGGAATGCATTTTGCAGATGTAATGGGTAATGCAAAATACGATATTAGGATAGATGATGATGGCTGTGGCGAATTCTATGTAAATAGACAGGGCGTAGCTGTATGGATTAAGAAAGGCTGCAAATTATAAGCAAAGGGGAGCATATAGTATGGGAAAGACAGTACATACAGAAGCTGTACAGGATTTATTTAAAGCAATACTTACATTAGAGACAGAACAGGAGTGCTTTGATTTTTTTGAGGATGTTTGCACGGTAAATGAATTGCTTTCTATCGCACAGAGATTTGCAGTTGCAAAGATGCTTAAAGAGAATAATACCTATCTTGAAGTTGCAGAGAAGACGGGAGCTTCTACTGCGACGATAAGCAGAGTGAACCGTTCGCTTAACTATGGAAAGGATGGCTATGAGCTTGTATTTGCGAGAATGAATAAGTTATCTGATGATAAATAGATTATTTTAATATGATTTATGGATAAATAAAAGACCGGAACATATTTTGTGTTCCGGTCTTTTATAATAAATATAATTAATAGCTTCAGCCGGTAAAATGCCGCGAATTAATTATTAGCTTCGGAGTTGGAATTCTCAACCCTTGTCTTTTCGGCTCTTGCCTTTGCAGCTCTTGCCTTCTCGGCCTTAGCTTTATCGGCTTTAGCTTTCTCGGCCTTAGCTTTATCGGCTTTAGCTTTCTCAGCCTTAGCTTTATCGGCCTTGACCTTTTCAGCTTTTGCCTTCTCTTTTTCAAGAGCTTCTGCCTGGTTCTTGCTCATTTCGTCAATGAGATGCTCAATATATTTTTTCTTGACATATATATCAGCCGATAAAAGAGATATTACACTTGTAGCATGCAGGTATGAATCTTTTTCTCTGTCATACATTAGTGATGCTTTGTCATCTGTTGAAATGATGCTGTCAATAATGTCGCTATAAGTATCGTGCTGAAACTTATAAAGCTTGCTATATATATCAGAAATATCGAGATTGCTCTGCCCCTTGTGAAAATGGTTATCAATCATAGGTGTAAGGACAGTCTGGATATCTGTTATACTAAGCAGATTCTTAAGATAGTATATATATATAAGTAAAATAAGGTGTTCCTTTGAATACCGCTTCTTGTTAGGAGAAGGTAAAAGGTTATTCTTGGTGTAATTGTTAATCATGGTTTTAGTCATGATTTTGTCTTCGTCATTACGCCTGTTATTGCCCAGTTGCTCCTCCATAAAGGTAGTAAGCTGGTCCATATATAAATCTATAGAAGGGATATCCTTTGGATTAATAAAATCGATTTCTTCTATTATTTCCTTTATTTCCTGTTTTCTCTTTTCGTTATCCATGACTTAGCCTCTCGTCAAAAACTGATATGATAAACACATTATATAGTATTCAATACTACATATCAAGGCTTTTTTGCATTTCATCTTCATTTGATTCATTTGGGAGAATTTCAAGCAGTACGCGGTCTACACGTTTTTTGTCCATTTCTGTGACACGGCAGAAGATTACTCCGTCTGATGCAGTGTCTCCTTTTGAAGGAATATGGTCAAGAAGCTCAATTATGTATCCTCCAAGTGAATCGTAATCTGAGGATTCGATGTGAAGATTCAGGATGTCATTCAAGTCATCGAGTTTTATTGAACCATCTACGCTGTAGTGGGTGTCATCTAATTTGATGACATTATTATGCTCGGCCATATCGTATTCATCCTTGATATCGCCGATGATTTCCTCTATCAAATCTTCGATTGTCACGAGTCCGACACTTATGCCATATTCGTCAAGCACAATTGCCATAGAATTTGAATCACTTTTCATAGTTGAAAGTAAATCATTTGTTTTTTGATATTCATATACAAATAGTGGCTCTCTTATAATGTCTCTTACATTAAAATTGTTGATATCATGAGTTGCTTTGTAGAAGAACAAATCCTTAACGTGAAGAATACCGATTATATTATCACGTGATTCTTCGTATATAGGGATTCTTGTATATGGCACTTCCATATATGTGTTAAGAAGCTCCTCGTAGGTTGAGTCAATAGGTGCGATTGTCATATCAGCACGTGGTATCATGACATCCCTGGCTCTTGAGTCGCCAAAATCAACAACATTTGTTATCATTTCTTTTTCATTATCTTCAATGACACCCTCTTCTTCGCTGACATTTACCATGGTAAGAAGCTCGTCCTCAGTGATTTTCTGACCACCTGCATTCTTATCGATTCGAAGAACCCAGAAAATGCCATTTGCAATTTTATCAACGATAAAGATAACCGGGGTAAGAATAAACATCAGGAATTCGATGATGTCAATATATAGCATTGATATCTTTGTGCTATATAGCTGGGCGAGTGTCTTCGGGGTAATTTCGCCAAATAATAACACAACAAGGGTAAGTATTCCGGTTGCAATTCCTACAGCCTTGCTTCCAAAGACATTAGTTACAAATGTTGTAGCAAGGGCTGATGCTGATATATTAACAATATTATTTCCTATTAATATCGTGCTGATAAGCTTTCCGCTGTTTTCAGTAACCTTTAATACTCTGGCTGCACGCTTGTTGCCGGCATCAGCAAGAGAACGGAGTGCATATTTATTTACTGTTGTAAGTGCAGTTTCTGCTGATGAAAAGAAAGCAGATAGTATTATAAGTATTATTAGTATTATTAGCTGGATTATTGTACCAGTGTCCAAATAATCATCTCCATATCATTTTTTGATATTGATTGTAATTAATATATATGTTGTTGTCAAGGTAAATACTACTTGTATATAAGTAACAAAATACTCCGTAAATTATATTGAGCCCGTTTATATAAACAGGCCCAAGCATTTCGTTGTAGCAAAGGTTTTGCAGACAAAAAGTTTTCTTTCATATTATAGTTTTCTTACAATAGGATCATAAAGGTCAAGCTTGCAATATTCGTTATCTGAAAAATGAGTACATGTAAGGCAGCTTACTTCGTCGTTTGCCATATTTGACATTTTGTTCGGTCTGCTTATTTTCTCGAATGCACTACAGCGCTTTGCAACCTCGCTATAGGTTTCTGTTGAACTTCTCATATTTGTTCTCCTTTCTTCTACAGTTACGTTACTAGTATTTCTTGTCTATTATTATTTATTCACATAAATAATGACGTTTTTTTGATATATATTTCCTTGAAGTTGACATGCTGACTTCATATTGATATACTTTTACATTAGAAAAAATGGAAAGGTATATGTATTTATGATTAGTGCAAATAACGTAACTCTAAGATTTGGAAAAAAAGCTTTATTTGAAGATGTAAATATAAAATTTACAGAGGGAAACTGTTATGGACTTATTGGTGCAAATGGTGCAGGTAAGTCTACATTTCTCAAAATATTATCAGGAGAAATTGAACCATCAAAGGGCGATGTTACAATGAACGACGGAGAGAGACTTTCTGTTCTTCAGCAGGATCATTATAAATATGATGAGTTCACTGTTCTTGATACGGTAATTATGGGTAATAAGAGATTATATGAAATCATGAAGGAGAAGGATGCCATCTATATGAAAGAGGACTTCACTGATGAGGATGGTGTAAGAGCTGCAGAGCTTGAGGCTGAGTTTGCTGAGATGGACGGCTGGGAGGCTGAATCTGATGCAGAAACACTCCTTAATGGTCTTGGTGTTGATACTGAATATCATTACATGAATATGAAGGATTTAGATGGTGGACTTAAGGTAAAGGTTCTTCTTGCTCAGGCACTTTTTGGTAATCCTGATGTACTGCTTCTTGACGAGCCAACGAACCATCTTGATATGGATGCAATTGCGTGGCTTGAGGAATTTTTAATTAATTTCCAGAATACCGTTATTGTTGTATCTCATGACAGATATTTCCTTAATAAGGTGTGTACACATACGGCAGATATTGATTATTCAAAGATTCAGCTGTATGCAGGTAACTATGATTTCTGGTATGAGTCAAGTCAGCTTATGATTAAGCAGATGAAGGAAGCTAATAAGAAGAAGGAAGAGAAGATTAAAGAACTTCAGGAATTTATTCAGAGATTCTCTGCAAATGCTTCTAAGTCTAAGCAGGCTACATCAAGAAAGCGCGCACTCGAGAAAATTGAGCTTGACGATATCAAGCCATCAAGCAGAAAGTATCCATATATTGATTTCAGACCAAAGAGAGAGATTGGTAATGAGGTGCTTACTGTATCACATATTTCAAAGACAGTTGATGGAGAAAAACTTCTTGATGATATTTCATTTACAGTTGGACACGATGATAAGATAGCTTTTGTTGGCCCTAATACTAAGGCAACAACTATGCTTTTTAAGATCCTTGCCGGTGAAGAAACACCTGATGAAGGAAGCTATAAATGGGGAGTGACAACCTCACAGGGATATTTCCCTAAGGATAACACAAAGGAATTTGATAATGACCTTATCATTGTTGACTGGCTTACACAGTATTCTGATGAAAAGGATGCTACTTATGTAAGAGGCTTCCTTGGAAGAATGCTGTTTGCAGGCGAGGATGGTGTAAAGAAGGTTAAGGTTCTCTCGGGAGGAGAGAAGGTTAGATGCCTCCTTTCTAAGCTTATGATTATGGGCTCAAACTGCCTTATTCTAGATGAGCCAACAAATCATCTTGATATGGAGTCAATAACAGCACTCAATAACGGACTTATTAAGTTCCCTGGAGTAATTTTGTTTTCATCACAGGACCATCAGTTTGTTCAGACAACTGCTAATCGTATTATTGAAATCACAAATACAGGTCTTATTGATAAACAGACAACATATGACGAGTATCTTGCAAATGATGAACTTGCCAGAAAACGTCAGGTAATGAATATGGACGTGGAGGATTAGAATAATGATAGATGGAAAGAAAGTATTGCTCTCAGGAATGCAGTCAACAGGAATAATTACACTTGGTAATTATCTTGGCGCACTTAAGAACTGGGTAGACCTAAATGACGATGATAGCGTGGAATGCTTCTATGCAGTAATGGATTTGCATTCAATTACTGTCAGACAGGATCCTGCTAACCTTAAGAAGAGTGGCAGAACCTTATATGCACTTTATATGGCAGCAGGTCTTGATCCGGAAAAGAATTGTCTGTTCTTCCAGTCACATGTGCCTGCACATCCTCAGCTGGCATGGATTTTGAACTGCTTCACATATATGGGAGAAATGAATAGAATGACTCAGTTCAAGGATAAGGCGGCAAAGCATGCAGATAATGTAAATACAGGACTTTTTACATATCCTGTTCTTATGGCGGCAGATATTCTTCTATATCAGGCTGATATGGTTCCTGTTGGTAAGGATCAAATGCAACACCTTGAGATTACCAGAGATATAGCGAATCGTTTTAATGGAATATATGGTGATGTTTTTACAATTCCGGAGGCTTATATTGGTAAGAGTGGTGCTAAGATTATGAGCCTTCAGGACCCTACAAAGAAGATGTCTAAATCAGATGAGAATCCTAATGGAAGCATTTATCTTCTTGATGATAAAGATACTATTATGAGAAAATTCAAAAAGGCTGTTACTGATTCAGACGGCTTTATTGCATATAGTGATGAGAAGCCGGGAATCAAGAACCTTATTGATATTTATTGTGCAGCAACAGGTAAGACTCCTGAAGATACAGTTAAGGAATTTGACGGCTGTGGTTATGGCAAATTTAAAGAGGCTGTTGGTGAAGCGGTTGCAGCAGAGCTTGTTCCTGTACAGGATAAATTCAATCAGCTGATTAAGGATAAAGCATATGTAGATGGTATTATGAAGGAGAATGCGGCAAAGGCATCTTATTATGCTAATAAAACGCTCCGTAAGGTTATGAAGAAGGTTGGATTCATCGAACTTCCAAGATAATATACTGTATTGGATATTCAAATTGTGTTGTATTAGTTAAAGGAGTAGTATGTCAAATATATTTAATAAGCCTGATATTGCAGTATCAGCAGAGCAAGGAAAGATAAGAAAGCTTGGCGGCGAGATAGGTATATTTATACTCGTATTTTTAATAGGCTCGCTAATTGCAGGTATTGTGCCTGCTATATATGATGTCATAGTAATGTTCACAAATGAGGATACATTAAACAGGATTGAAGAGGTACTGATTGGTAATGGTGATACAATAGGCGGCATGATGGATATTGTAATGGATATGAGCGATGGAATGTACATCATTACGCTGTTTTGTACTGTGTTTGTAATACTGACTGTATTTGTATACTGCAGAGCTATTGAAAAGAGAAGCTTTTATTCGATGGGAGTATCAAAGAAGAATATGGGCAGGGATTATTTGATTGGTCTATTAAGTGGTCTTGTTGTGTTTTCTGCCTGTATAGGTGCGGCAACACTATTTGGAGGAATAAAGTTCTACGGAGTAAATAGCGCGGCTGCTCCATTAAGGATATTACTATTTGCTATTGGATTTGGTATTCAGGGCTTTAGTGAGGAGATAACCTTTAGAGGCTACTTTATGATAAGCATAATGAAGAAGAATTCAGTGATAAAAGCAGTAATGATTAATTCTCTGGCTTTTGCAATTGCGCATATTCTTAATCCGGGACTTTCTGTTATAGCATTTGCAAATCTTATGCTTATTGGTATTCTTATGTCTCTTTATGTAATAAAGACAAATAATATTTGGGGTGCTGCAGCATTTCATTCAATGTGGAATTTTGCTCAGGGAATAATATATGGAATCTCAGTTAGTGGCACTAATTCGAGCAGTAATATTTTTATTACAGGTAATGTCGGTCCGAAGCTTATAAATGGCGGACAGTTTGGTCTTGAAGGCGGAATATTTACAACTGTTATTGCGGTTGCATGCATAGCAGTCATAGCCATGCCGGAGTATTTGAAGAAAAAAGAAAATGCAGTCTCATAGAAGTTAATTTATTTAAATATAAATGCGCATATGAATTATTGCTTCATATGCGCATTTTTGTGTTTTATCTATTCATTCTCACTCTGGAATGTTAAGTCAATTCCTAACGAATATACTAAGAATTTCAGCGAGTTTGTTATATTCTGCTCGGTAGTGCCGGGAAATGCGACATACACATCAGAATAACCAAGGTTCAGATTCTTTGCAAATTCAGTATCACTTATATCAATGGCAAATGGTCTTTCTGTTCCGTTTTGATCAATGAAATCAACCATATAATCTTCGAGTGCTGCATAGTTTTCTGAATCAAAATAACCTTTAAGCGGTTTTATGATATTTGTAGCAGAGCAATACTTAATTCCTGCCGCATTGCTAATAATTACATCATAGGTACCAAGCTCGCATTCTGAAGATAATAAATTGTAGTCGGTGCTGTTGCTTGTCTGAATGAATTGTGAATTCTCAAGATAGTAATCATAATCAATATCCCTGCCAATTGACTGCTTGAACTGATATCTTCCTGTAATGTTGAAATATTCAACGTAATCATCCTCGAAGTAGGTATTTACAGTATCAGCATCCGCAACATTAAGAAGCGCATAGCCTAAAGCAACAGGCTTCTTGTTCTCGTAGATAGTAATGCCGATGTAGCAGACAAATGCGACAAGAACAATTGGAATAATGACGCGCCATTTGTAGTATTCAAAGAAATATGAAAGCTTTTCCTTTCTTGTCATACCATTAGTGTTTTCATTATACATAGCTTTGCGAATGGCCTTCTTTTCTTTTTTTGTCATTCCGATCTGTTCAAGCTTATTATCGGCATAGGAGCTCTTTTTTGCCTCGGCCTTTTCTGTAGCCTTATTACCCTCGATATCGTCTATACTTATCTTACGGAACTTCTCAAGCTCGGGCTTATTAACAGCATCTTTATTCTTTGTGGTATCATTGCTGATTGTCTTATTTATCTCAATGCTGCTATCTTTATTGTTTTTTTTATTCTTTGAATTATTCTTTGAATTATTCTTTGAATTATTATTAGAATTATTCTTTGAATTGTACTTGCTATTGTTATTGTTGCTGTTGTTGTTCTTTCCGGATGGCTTTTTGCCTGATTTCTTCTTAGCCATTAGCTGCCTCCTAATATAGAATTTAATATGAAATTTACTGTGTTTCATATTATCACAAATCATATTATAAGTAAAAGGGTGACTGACATATTTTCGAAATATTTAATCAAATATTCACAAATATATATTAGCTTTGAGTTAGTATATGAATGCAGATGTGTATATTGAACCTGAATACTGAAGTTGCATAATAAAAGTAGACGAAGGTGGGGCGTTCTGTTATAATTGTTGATTAGTAATTACATATGAAAGAGGTAAAAAATGAAGAGTGCAAAAAAGAGAAAAAGATATGGTGGAGTAATCCTAAAGGTATTATTTGCAATATTTGGAGCGTTGGTTGCAACTTTGATAATTATGCTTGTTGCCTCCTGTGTAAGACATAAGAAGCTCCTTAAGGAAGAAGAGCAGTATATGACCCCGCCCGGTACTATGGTTGAGATTGACGGTCATAAGATTCATGTGGTCCATGAAGGGGATTTTGAGTCAGATACGACTCTTGTATTTATTCATTCTAATAAAACTGCTGATGACTCGATAGCCTTAGAGCCGTTGTTTGATAACCTTTCAAAATACGAGCTCGTATATATAGATAGAAGCGGAGTTGGCTTTAGTGAGGATTATGACGCATCAAAGGATATTGATTCGATGCTTGAGGAAACAAGAGCAGCATTAAAGGCAGTATCAGATAATGATAAGTACACGCTTGTGGCCACAAAATCCGGAGGCCTTCTGGCATTTGACTGGGCCTTTAAGTATCCGGAGGAGGTTGAGTCAATAATAGGACTTGAGATGTATTTTCCTGAACAGTATAAGGACATTGATGATGACAAGTATTGTTCCTTCGGAAATAGGATTCTTGTGGGACTCGTAAAAGCAGGTGCTCACAGATTTGCCAAGAATATCTTTCCGACAGATGAGAGCAGTGTATATACAACAGAACAGATGCATAGAAGAAATGCACTTGTTGCAAAGAATCTGTATACGAAAGCTATGTATAATGAAGATAAGGAAGTTGTAAAAAATGCTAAGAAGCTTATTGACTATGGCTGGCCGGAGGATGTTAAGATGTATCTGATATATGCTAATCCGTTTATGGACCCATATTTGCATGAAAATGAGAGCTTTCTTGATATATATAATCAGGTTGCTGAGCAGGGAGAGGAGTATGATTGTGAGGCAAGCTATAATTCATATTACAGAGACTATATGAAAGATCATGCAAATGTAACTGTAGAAGAAGTATCAAGCCCGGAGCGATTAATTGTATATAATCCACAAAAGATATCAGAATTGATAGAAAACTATATAAATTAGGGTAAATAATCAGTAGATTTCACTGCATTTTCGACGTGATAGTTACAATATCACAAAAAAAAACAGAAAAAGTACTTGCATTATTGTTTAATATGACCTATAATAACACTGTCGCTGGGAAACAGCGATGAAAAAAAGTGTCATGAACTGTTAGCAGATATACATAACAAGTTCATAATCCTATCCTGGAATATGGTATTATTGATAATTAATCAGCCTTTGGTTGTGAAATTTGACATATTTCAATATCCGGGATAAGAAAAATATTATATCTTTTTAAAGGAGGGTTTTTTTGTGAAAAAATTCAAAAAAGTTTTAGTTCTTTCATTAGCATGTGCTATGGGTCTTTCACTTGTAGCTTGTGGTGATAAGGAAGAGACAACAACAGAGGCTAAGAAGGACGACACAACAGAGGCTGCTTCATCAGAATCAGAAGATGGTAGCGAAGAAGTAACAGAAGCTCCAGTAGCTGACGAAGGAAAAGTATTCAACATCTACTGCTGGAATGAGGAGTTCAAGTCAAGACTTACAGATCACTATCCAGGATATGAAGTTGTTGACGAGACAACAGGTAAGATCGGTGATGTAGAAGTTAAGTGGACAATCGTTCCTTCAACAGACAACGCTTACCAGAACAACCTCGATGAGAAGTTACTCGCTCAGGCTGATGCAGCTGATGATGAGAAGATCGATATGTTCTTAGTTGAGGCTGACTATGCTCTTAAGTATGTTGATACAGAGTACACAATGTCAGTTACAGACCTTGGTATCACAGATGCTGAGCTTGCTGATCAGTATCAGTATACAAAGGACGTTATGACAGATTCTAACGGCGTACTTAAAGGTGTTTCATGGCAGGGATGTCCTGGTGTTCTTATCTACAACAGAGAGATCGCTAAGGATATGTGGGGAACAGATGACCCAGCTGAGGTTCAGACACACGTTGCTGATTGGGCTACATTCTATGCAACAGGTGCTGATTTAGCAGCTAAGGGATACAAGCTCACAGCTACTGTTAACGATTCATTCCGTGTTTACTCAAACAATGTTTCAAGCAAGTGGGTAGAAGATGGCAAGCTTAACATCGATCCACAGTTCAAGGCTTGGGCAGAGGCTGAGAAGGCTTCATACGACGCAGGTCAGACAACAACAGGTGCCCTTTGGGGAGATGAGTGGAGCGCAGGTTTCTATCCAGAAGGAAAGGTATTCGCTTACTTCGGACCAGCTTGGCTTATCGACTTCTGTATGGCTGCTGATGATGAGAACTCAATTGCACACGCAGGTGGTTGGGCTGCTACAGTAGGTCCTCAGGGATTCTTCTGGGGTGGTACATGGATCTGTGGTGCTACAGGTACTGATAACCCAGCACTCGTTGCTGACATTATGAGAAAGCTTACAACAGATACAGATATCATGACAGATATCGTTAAGGCTGACAACGACTTTGTAAACAACAAACCAGCTATGGAAGCTATGGCTGCTGATACATCATATGGTGATGCAGTTCTTGGCGGACAGAACGCTCTTGGTATGTTCTGCGAAGGTGTTGAGAAAATCGACCTTTCAAAGATCTCAGCTTACGATCAGGGATGTAATGAGTCATTCCAGACAGCTATGACAGATTACTTCAATGGTAACTACGCATCATACGATGACGCTGTTGCTGCATTCAAGGAAGCAATCAAGGTTAAGTATCCAGCAATTACAGTAGAGTAATTTAAGGATTATATGTCTATATAATATAAGCATATGAAATATGCGTGCCTGTTTGGCACCTGCCAGGCAGGCACGTTTTTTATGCTTTTAATATATGGGATTGTATAATATTTTTAACGGAGGTTATAGAATGAATAAAAAGAATAGTAATGTAGTACGCTATAACCGTTGGGGATATTTTTTCTTGATTCCATTTGCGGTTGTTTTCATAATCTTTCAGTTAATACCGCTAGTTTCAACTATTTATAACAGCTTTTTTAAGCATTTCTTTGATGGAATGATTGAGATTGGTCCTAATTATGTAGGTCTTGATAACTATGTTAGTATGTTTACAGGTGGTAAGATCTGGAAGTATTTTGGTAATACAATGATTATGTGGCTTATGGGCTTCATACCACAGATTCTCTTATCTCTTTTGCTTGCTTCATGGTTTGCTAACCCAAGCTTAAGATTAAAAGGTAAGGCATTCTTCCAGACAGTTATTTACCTTCCAAACCTTATCATGGCATCAGCTTTTGCTATGTTATTCTTCGCACTCTTCTCTAAAGTAGGTCCTATTAATGGTATGCTTCAGAGCATGGGTATCTTAGAAGCAGGTAAGCCTTATGACTTCCTTGCACACACATCATCAGCAAGATGGCTTGTTGCATTCATGAACTTTATTATGTGGTTTGGTAATACAACTATACTTCTTCTTGCCGGTATGCTTGGTATTGATACTTCTCTTTACGAGGCGGCTGAGGTTGATGGTGCAACTTCAAATCAGGTATTCTTCAAGATTACATTGCCAATCTTAAGACCTATTTTGATATATGTTATGATTACATCATTGATTGGTGGTCTCCAGATGTTCGATGTACCACAGATTTTGACAAATGGTGCTGGTGGACCAACAGAGACAACAATGACACTTATTATGGCCTTGAACAAGCACTTATTTAGTAAGAACTACGGTATGGGTGGTGCCCTTTCTGTATTCATGTTCTTCGTAACCGGTATATTGAGTATGATTATCTTTAAATTTAACTCAAAGACTGAGAAGTAGGAAGGAGGACGAATATGGAAAAAAAGAAAGAAAAGGGTCTGCCTATTAAGACAAGACGTATTATTGCTTATACAGTATTGGTATTGGTAACAATAATGTGTTTATTCTGGTTCTACGTGCTCTTTATAAATGCAACAAGATCTAATGCAGAGCTTAACAGAGGTTTCACTATGATTCCAAGTAAGTATGCAGCTAAGAACTTTAAAAACATAATTCATGGTTCACAGCCTATCTTTTCAGGTTTGCTTAACAGTTTTATAATAGCTTCATTTACAGCTTTACTTAGCACATATTTCTCAACCTTAACAGCATTTGCTATTTATGCATATGACTTTAAGCTTAAGAAAGCAATATTTACTTTCATACTTGCGATTATGATGATTCCTACACAGGTTACAGCATTAGGTTTCGTACAGTTAGTAAATAAGATGGGATTAGAGAATAGCTTTATTCCACTTATTATTCCATCAATTGCTTCACCTGTAGTATTCTTCTACTTGAAGCAGTCAATGGATAGTTCTTTACCAAAAGAATTGTTAGAGTCTTCACGTATTGATGGTGCAGGAGAATTCCTTATCTTCAGTAAGATAGCACTTCCACTTATGAAGCCTGCTATCGCTGTACAGGCTATCTTCTCATTCATCGGAAGCTGGAATAACTATTTCACACCTGCTCTTATTCTTAAGGATGATGGTAAGAAGACATTGCCTATCTTGATAGCACTTCTTCGTAGCGCCGACTTCCTTAAGTTTGATATGGGTCAGGTATATATGTTTATTGCATGTTCTATCTTACCGGTTATCGTAGTATATTTGATATTATCAAAGAACATTGTATCCGGTATGACAGTCGGAGCTGTAAAAGGTTAATATTAAAATTAATAATATTTATAACATCAAGGTGCACAATTTTTTGTGTGCCTTGATTTTTAAGGAGAAATTATGTCGCAAGGCGGAAATGTAAAACTTACAATATTTCAAAAATTTGAAAAATTCGGGGATTTGTTTTTTATAAACATATTGTTTGTTATTTCGTGTATTCCAATTATTACAATTGGGGCAGCCTTTACTGCCATGTATTCATTCACCACGAAGCTTGTGAGGGATCATGAGGGTCCGGTATGGAAGAGCTACTGGTCAGCATTTAGAAAAAACTTTGTGCCGGCAACTAAGGCTTGGCTGGTCATTCTTTTGATTTTTGCTATTATGTTTGTTGAATTTGTATTTTCATATTCGACTGCAGGTTTTGGTTTAGCATTGCTTCTTGGAATTATGGCTATTGAGGCAGTATTCCTCAGCTTTACATTACCGTTACTATTTCCACTTATTGCAAGATACGAGAATACAACAATGAATATGATTAAGAATTCTTTTGTAATATGTATATCTAATTTAGGCTCATGGTTTTACCTGTTCTTTATATGGGTATTGCCAATTGCCTTATATGCATCGAGTGACAAAATACTATATTATTCATGGCCGTTATGGCTTGTTATTCTTATAGCAGTTCTTGCTTATGCAAGCTCTATGGTTATTGTTAAGATATACGATAAGATAGAGAGCGCAGAAGGAGCTACTGCTGAAGTAAAGAAATATGAAGAGGAAGAAAAACCTCACAAATTAGCTGATAAAGTAAATTCTATAAAAAGTGAGGATGAATAAAGAATGAGCAGAATTAGAAAAATAGTTTGCCTGCTATGTGCCCTGATATTATGTCTATCCATGCTTAGCGGTTGTGGTGCGGGTGATGAGAAGACTAATAAGAAGGTCGTAATGACAGTTGGTGAATATGATATAAATCATGATGAGCTTATGCTATATTGTATTCTTGAGCTTTTGTCAGGAACAATGACATATCAGGATGTTGTTGCTGATGAAGCAAAATACAAGCAGCAGGTTCTTGATAGTCTTGTTAAGACAAAAATGCTAAATGATGCCGCAACTTTGGAGAAGCTTGAATTTAATAAAAATGATGAGGAAACACGAGATAGGTTAATTGACAACTTTACATCATATGTACCTAAGGATGTACTTAAGAAATATGGTATATCAGAAGAGGTTGTTAAGTCTGTATTTCAGGATACATCTGTTATGAATAAGCTTTCCAATGATACAAAAAATGAGATGGGTAAGAGTCTCAATGAGAAGTATTTAGAGGAGTTTAAGGATTACAATTTTCAAAGAATATACTATGTAACATTCCCTAAGGTAGAGGCTGATGAAGAAGGCAATCCGTTAATTACTGAAGAAGGCACCTATGTTATGCTTGATGATGAAACAAGGGCAGCAAAAAAAGAGGATGCTGAAGCTGCTGTTAAAGAGATTAACGCAGGTGCTGATGCAAAAGAAGTTGCTAAGAAGTATGGCGTTGACGCATATTCTGAAGAAAAATCATGCTATGTTGGCGGATATTCTTCTGATATGAATGATATTATGGCTAATTTAAAAGCAGGTCAGTGTACTTGCGTATATGAAACTGATGCCGGATATTACTTTATTGCTGTGTTATCAGACCATGATAGCGAACTGCTTGAAAGCTTTGCATATGAATATGCATCCATTATGGTTGATGAGGAATACAATAAGCAGGAAGAAGAATGGATATTCACATATGAAGATAAGGGCGGCGTTAACTTCAAAGATAATACCTGGAAGGAATTCAGTCTTCTTGATATGGCAACATATCTTAACGAAAAAGGTCTTATGCAATAATTTATATGAATTTTAGAAATAAATAAAGGATTTTGAAAAAGTCTGTAGAATAATCATATTGTACGGACTTTTTTTGTACGCATTTATTATTTTAATGGTTTGAATTTTGTGAAGTGATATGGCTAAAACTATGATGCCATGTAATTAGCTAAGACAGCATGTCTGTGATGGAGGCAATATGACTATTAGAGAGAGTCAGGAATTATTAGAACATAAGATATTAAGTGAATATGCAGCCTTTAGTGATATGTCAAAGGGCAGAGATGTAGAAGAAGAGCCATGTGATCTTAGAACTATTTATCAAAGAGACAGAGATAGAATAATTCATTGTAAGGCTTTTAGAAGATTGAAGCACAAGACACAGGTGTTTTTATCTCCCGGTGATGATCATTATAGAACAAGACTTACACATACGCTTGAGGTATCACAAATTGCAAGAACAATTGCCAGGTCTCTTTGTCTTAATGAAGATTTGACTGAGGCTATTGCATTAGGTCACGATCTTGGACATACTCCATTTGGACATGCCGGTGAACGAGCTCTTTCTGCTTGTGCAAAGAAACCGTTTAGGCATAATGAACAAAGTGTTAGAATCGTTGAGAAGCTTGAAGATAGAGGTAAGGGATTAAATCTATCCTTTGAAGTTCGTGATGGGATATTGAATCACAAGAGTGTATGTATGCCGGCTACGCTTGAAGGCCAGGTGGTAAGACTTTCAGATAAGATAGCATATGTAAATCATGATATTGATGATGCGATAAGAGGTAATATTCTTAAGGAAACTGATTTGCCTGATAATATTACTAATGTATTAGGACATGATACAAGAAGCAGACTTAATTGTCTTATTCATGATGTCATTAATACCAGCCTTGGTAAGAATGAGGTGCGTATGTCAGATGGCATTTTTGATGCTCTTTCAAAGCTTAGAGTATATATGTTTGAATATCTATATACTAATCCGATAGCAAAAAGCGAAGAGGTAAAGGCACAGAAAATGATTAAGGTGCTCTTTGAGTATTTTATGGAGGATGTTAGCCGCCTTACTAATGAATGTGTTGAGATGATATACATGGGAGAGGACAGAGAAACAGTTGTCTGCGATTATATTGCCGGAATGACTGATAATTATGCAATAGAAACCTTCAAGAATATTTATATTCCTGATTCATGGAGCTCTTATAATTAGGGGGGGATTGTTTTGTATTATTCAGATGCTGTTATAGAAGACGTAATATCGCGTAATGATATAGTTGATGTAATAAGCTCTTATATCAGTCTTAAGAAAAAAGGTAATAATTATGAAGCATGCTGCCCTTTCCATCATGAGAAGACGCCGTCATTTAAGGTAAACAGAGATAAGCAGATGTATCATTGCTTTGGATGTGGTGTAGGCGGTAATGTATTTACGTTTGTTATGGAATATGAGAATATGTCATTTCCTGAGGCTGTTGAGTATTTGGCTGACAGAGCAAATATAACGTTGCCTGACAAGATGGAAAATGATGCTGATAAATCAAAAGAGCAGTATAAGATTGCTCTTAAGGAAATGAATAAATCTGCTGCAGCATATTTTCATTATATATTAAAGCATAGCGACCATGGGAAAAGGGCTTATGATTATTATAGAAGCAGGGGCTTAACTGATGAAACAATAGAAAAATTTAAAATTAA
>JAEDHX010000021.1 GCA_016296785.1 Coprococcus sp.
ATTTTTTGAAATATTTTTGAAAATAGCTTAACTAAACGTTATTGGGACAGGTCCCTTGGCAAAAAATACTGCCACTGGAACACGTCCAGTGGCAGCATTTTTTGACCAAGGGACCTGTCCCCGCGGCTAATTTTTTGCCAAGGGACCTGTCCCCGTGGCGAGTGATTCAATTTCATGATATACCCTGGCGAGTGGAAGTCCTACGACATTGTTGTAGTCGCCCTTAATGGACTTAACAAATTTAGCGCCAAGGCCCTGGATGCCATAGCTTCCGGCCTTGTCGAAGGGTTCATTTGTAGACAGATACCACACAATTTCCTCATGCGTCATAGGGTAAAATGTCACCTCGGTGCACTCATAAAAGGTATTAACCTTCATATTACTGCCATTATAATACACAAGCGATACGCCAGTATAGACATTATGAGTCTGTCCTGCAAGACTGTTTAGCGTGTTATACGCGTCATCATAGTCAAGAGGCTTTCCCAGAATACGGTTATTAAGTGCAACAACTGTGTCCGCACCTATTACAACAAACGGATAACCTACCTCAGCTTTTTCAAATTCAAACTCACCGGACATAAGCTTATTGCATATATCCTTGGCCTTCCTTTCTGAAAGCTCCATAACATAATCCTTTGGTATCAGGGTTTCGGTATATTCATCGACATCACTTACCATAACTGTATATTCATATCCTGCCTGGCTAAGTAGCTCACGTCTTCTAGGTGAGCCTGACGCCAGAATAATTCTAATATCATCTTTCATAAGTATTCTTACCCTTTCAATGTAAATTCCCCAACTATAGCACGTTAATCTATCTATTTTCTATAGCAAACGGGCTTATTGCTTCAGATACTTCACAATAGGTTCTATATACTTCTTATCGGAAATATCATAGGAATGACTAATCATCTCTGCCATATCCTTCTCCTTTTGGCTTGCATTTTTCTTTTTCTTAAGAGTTGATGCAAATGCTTTCATGGCAAGCTTTGATGGTGTCTTCATTTTTGAGTAATCAATTCCGCCCTGACAATAGAAAACCTTCATATAAGTTTTTTGTTCCTCTGTGAGAATTGTATTGAGAAACTCCTCAACATCAGGGTTAGCCTCAGGACTGGCACCTACACAGAATAATGCAAGCTTCTTATCCTTCCAGGCTGTCGCCCTCTGAAAATACCATTTCGAGCCTACAATACTACCTGCCATTGCCCATCCACCATATACAATCGCATCATAATTATCAAAGTATTCCTTCTTATTATTCTTCGCTTCCTGAATTGTAATTATATCAGCTTCCATTTCTTTCGCGAGCCACTGTGCATATTTTTTTGTAAATCCTGTCTGTGATGTATAAATTATTAATGTTTTCATAATTCACTTATGTTCCTTTCCATTTTCATAATAATTGAAATAGCTGTAAGCAACTGCTCCTCATCTATCCCATCAAAAATCTTGTAGATAACCTCCTTGCTATGCTTACTATTCTTTTCACAATATTCCATACATTGTTCCGTTAAAACAATTCTCTGTTTTCGTTTATCATGCTCATCGGGAATCATTGCAACAAAGCCTTTTTTCTCCAATTTCAAAAGTATTTGTTTCACATTCTGGTGAGAACTCCCCATTATCTCTGAAAGCTCGATTATTGTTGGAGCCTCCTTGCAAAGCTCGATACAGATTATTGCGAAAAACTGTTTCCAGGTTATATCACGAAAGAACTTATCTGCACTTGCCTGAAACCTATTGTCAAATGCACTCAATAGCCCAAGCATAAATGCCTGTGGTGGCATATCACCAAATTCAACCTTATCAATATTTAATTCATCATTATAATTCATATATTCATCTCCTGCCAAATAGGTAACTTATTACATAATTATATGTAACATATTACCTGTTTTTTGTCAATTACATTTACAATAAATTGATGCTCCTCTTTTTACAACTATTTGATGCCCTCATTTATTCAGTTTTTACAGCTAACTTTACAGTAGGTCACCAGCTGTAAAGTCAGTTGTAAAAATAACTACCACTTCCCATTCTATTGTGCTATAATTATGGAATTATACAAAGTGATACAGACAAAAACGAGCTCAAACACTTGCTTTTGCCAATATAAAAAGGAGACAATAATGGATAATCGTAATTTTACTTTATTAACAGATTTGTACGAGCTTACAATGATGCAGGGATATTTTAAAGAAAAGGCAACTGATACTGTTGTATTTGATGCCTTCTACCGTAAGAACCCATCAGGCAGCGGATACGCTATAACCTGTGGTCTTGCCCAAGTAATTGACTTGATTAAAAATCTTAAGTTTTCATATGAAGATATTGAATACCTTCGAAGCCTGAATATCTTCGAGGAGGACTTCCTTTCATATCTTGCTGGCTTTCATTTTACAGGCGATATATATGGTATTCCAGAGGGTTCAGTTGTATTCCCATACGAGCCTCTTGTAAAGGTAGTCGCACCTATTATGGAAGCACAGCTTATCGAAACTGCATTGTTAAATATAATCAACCACCAGAGTCTTATAGCTACAAAGGCTTCTCGTGTTTGCTTTGCAGCCAAGGGCGACGGCATAATGGAATTTGGTCTTCGCCGCGCTCAAGGTCCTGACGCAGGAACCTTTGGTGCAAGAGCTGCCGTTATCGGTGGATGTGTCGGAACCTCAAATGTTATTTGTGGTCAGGAATTCAACGTTCCTGTTCTCGGAACTCACGCACACAGCTGGATAATGAGCTTTCCTGATGAATATACTGCATTTAAAACATATGCCGAAATATATCCAAATGCATGCACTCTTCTTGTTGATACCTATGACACATTAAAGTCAGGTGTTCCAAATGCGATTCGTGTATTTGACGAAATGAAAGCGGAAGGAAAGCTTGGAAAGAGATACGGAATACGTCTTGATTCAGGAGACCTTGCATACCTTTCAAAGAAGGCAAGAAAAATGCTTGATGCCGCGGGTCATACTGATGCAATTATCTCAGCATCCTCAGATCTTGATGAATACCTGATAAACAGCCTTAAGAACCAGGGTGCAGCTATCACCTCCTGGGGTGTAGGAACAAACCTGATTACATCAGCTGACAATCCTTCCTTTGGTGGCGTATATAAGCTTGCTGCCATTAAGAAGGACGGCGATGAGGAATTCACAGCCAAGATAAAAATATCTGAGAATCCTGCTAAGATTACAAATCCCGGAAATAAGACAGTATTCAGATTATATGATAAGGAAACAGGCAAGATTAAGGCTGACCTTATTGCACTTGCTGATGAGACCTTTGATTCTGCAAATGACCTTGAGATATTTGATCCTGTTGCAACCTGGAAGCGTTCAACCTTAAATGCCGGAACATACGAGGTGCGTGAAATGCTCGTTCCTGTGTTCCTGAAAGGTCAGTGCGTATACGACGTACGTCCAACTATGGAAATACGTGATTACTGTACAAGCGAGCTAAACACTCTGTGGGATGAAACACGAAGACTAACAAATCCGCAGGAGGTATATGTAGACCTTTCCCAAAAGCTCTACGACCTTAAGAACAGTCTTCTTAATAAGAAAAGATAAATTATACTAAACAAGATAAATTATACTAAGCAAGATAAAACATATATAATATCAAACAAAAACCGGACTGTGATATGCGAGGCACTTCTCGATAACACGTCCGGTTTTTTAAAGCTATATAATAACTATTTCATAAGCTCTTTTTTAACATTAAATATAGTACCTGCAACCTTAGGTCCGGCATTTGCCGCTACAGCAGCACCTATCTGGAAATATTCAACAGGACCATACCCAATTGCTTCTGTCAGCTTGGCAACAAGCTCATCTCTTACCGATTCATCATTACCATATACTACCTGGTATTCTGAGCCCGGCTCCATATCATTAATAGTCATCTCTACTATCTTGGAAATAAGCTTCTTCTCTCCACGGCACTTAGCTGCCGTAACAATCTCATTGTCCCAAATCTTCATTATAGGCTTAACACCTAATGCATCTCCAACTAATGCTGCCGCGCTAGGGATACGCCCTGATTTAGCTGCATACTTAAGGAGATAGATTCCAAAATAAATGCGTCTCTTAGGAAGCTCTGAAGATAAATAAGAATTAATCTCTTCAGCAGTTTTACCTTCCAAAGCCATCTTTGCCGCTACCTCAACCGGATAACCATAATAGCCGTTATAGCCAATACCATCATGAACGTAAATGTTAAATGCACCCTTACATTCAGGATGCTCTTCAAAGAACTCATCCTTAGCTCTTACTGCATTCTCATATGTAGAAGAGCCTTTTGAATTAATACTTACGAAAATAACATCTGTATAGCCCTCATCAAACTGTTGCTTGAATATCTCGTCAAACTGAAATACAGTTATCTGTGACGTCTTTGGTATATCATCATTTTCGGCCATCAGCTTATAGAAACCCTCGTTATCAAAATCAACACGGCTAATATATGATTTATCCCCTAATACAACAGGGAATGGTACCATAAAAATATTATAATTCTTCTCTGCTTCAACAGAAATATCACTTGCCGAATCAGTAATTATTCTAACTTTATTCATGATGGTTTCCTACCTTTATACAATCTAACAAATTCCTATTTGATAAATACAAACATAGATACAACCGGGATCTCAAATCTCTGGTCAATTCCTGCAAATACTGCAGCAATTATTGCAAGTACAAATGCACCAAAGCCAATAAGCCCAAATATGATTCTCATAATAAGTCCAAGAATTGGTATAATTCCGAAAATAATACCGCAAAGTCCGCATGCAAACATAAGAACTGAAAGAGTTATTGACTGGTTGATATTGAATTTCGTCTCTTCGTCAGCTCTTTCACCTATTGTAAGTGCAAGGATAAAACCTATTATAGGAACATATGTTACTATTCTTGTTGTTTTAGCGTTCATTATTACTTCCTCCTTCAATAATAAATGTGCTCCTGCAAATCATGCATAAAACACACATTATATTAACTAATATGAATATAGTTTGTATTTATCTAAAAGTCAATTTATTTACAATAAATTTCCTTTACTTTTTATATTTATTTGGGATATTTCATTGTCATGCATAGATTTTTTATGTATAATATTATCTAGTGCTTAAAATACAAAATACGAAAAGAGAAATACTATGTTAGAAAACAACAGCGAAAAGAAGCAAAAAAAATACGCCGGAATTCTTGCTCACCCAACTTCATTTCCGGGTCCTTACGGAATAGGTGATTTAGGAAAAGGCGCATATCGTTTTATTGATTTTTTGGAAAACTCAGGATTAAATCTTTGGCAGGTGCTTCCTCTTGGCCATACAGGCTTTGGAGATTCACCTTATCAGCCATTTTCAGCATTTGCAGGTCAGCCTCTTATAATTGATTTAGACTATTTGAAGGATTATAAGCTGCTCCTGGATTCTGATTTTGAGGATATGCCTGAGTGGAATCCTAATAATGTTAATTATGGACCATTAATCGAATTTAAAACAGGCCTTCTTAAGACGGCATATGACCGTTTTATTGATGTTGACTATGACGATGAGATGTCTGACGATAAAGAGTTAATGCAGAAGTTCCATGAGTTTACTGACAACACATCGTGGCTTGAGGACTACTCATTATTTATGGCCGGTAAAGATTACCATGACGGCATGCCTTGGTATATGTGGGAGGACTCTCTTAAAGCTCCTACCAAGCGACAGAAAACCAATTGGAAGAAGAAGCTTTCTAAGGAAATCGGATACTATAACTTCATTCAGTTTTTATTCTATACACAGTGGATGAAGCTTAGAGAATATGCTAACAGCAAGAATATCAGCATTGTTGGCGACATTCCAATATTCCTTGCCTGGGATAGTGCTGATGTCTGGGCTAATCAGGATTTATTTGATCTTGACTCTGATGGCTATCCTATTGAGGTTGCAGGTGTACCGCCTGACTATTTCTCAGAAACAGGTCAGCTATGGGGCAACCCTCTTTACAAATGGGAGAAGCACACTGAAACAGGCTACGAATGGTGGATTGAAAGAATCAGATATCAGCTTACGCTAACTGACTTCCTTAGAATAGATCATTTCCGCGGATTTGATCATTATTGGGCAGTACCTTATGGCGAGGAAACTGCTATAAAGGGTGAATGGAAGCCTGCGCCGGGTATAAATTTCTTTACACAGCTAGAGGCAAATCTTGGTTATCACCTACCGATAATTGCAGAAGATTTAGGTCAGATAGACGATACTGTTATCGAGCTTCGTGACAAATTCGGTCTTCCCGGCATGAAGATTCTTCAGTTCGCATTTGAGAATCCTGAAGAGAATGACTTCTTGCCACATAATTACAAAAGAAATTGTGTATGCTATACAGGAACTCACGATAATGATACTACTCTTGGTTGGTATCAGAAGGCATACGAGGCATCAAAAGACAAGCTCAGACGTTACTTCAGCACTGATGCAAATGATATCTGCTGGGTTATGATAAGAGCCTGTTTTTCATCAGTTGCCAACATGGCCATAGTGCCTATGCAGGATGTTCTTATGCTTGACTCTTCTGCCAGAATGAATACTCCGGGAGTTGGAGAAGGAAACTGGTCATTCAGATTTGAATTTGATGATATGACACCTGCTTTAGAAAAGAGATTATTTGAAACAGCCAAGCTATATGGCAGATAGGAGATAATAATTGAGAACATTTATTACAATGATATATGCGGTATTAGGCATTATATTCTGCCTGCCGTACCATTTATATCTGCATTTTCTGGCTAAGAAAGACAAGGACAAGGCCTATAGAAAAGCATTTAAGCTTGTCAAAGGTTTTTTTGGAAGTGTTATGTTCCTTGCAGGTTGCAAGAGAACTATCCTTGGCAAAGAAAAGATTCCTGATGACATTCCTGTAATGTTTGTAGGAAATCACAGAAGCTATTTTGATATTCTATCATGTCACAATGCCATAGGATTTCCTGTTGGTTTTATGTCAAAGGAAGAGATAAAGAAGATTCCTCTTCTTCATCTGTATATGGATGATATCGGTTGCACTTATCTTAACAGAACTGATATCAAAAAAGGCTTTGAGGTTATCGGCGAGACAGCTGATATTATAAAAAGCGGCCATTCCATGATGATTTTCCCTGAAGGAACAAGAAATCATGGCGAGGAGCTATTGCCTTTTAGAGAAGGTTCATATAAAATAGCACAGAAAGCAGGATGTCCTATTATTCCTGTGGCCATATGTGGCACAGATAACATTATGGAAGCAAATAAACACAACATGCTTCACAGCCATAAGGTTATTATAGAATTCTGCGATCCAATTTATATTGATGGTCTTACACCAAAGGAAAGAAAGGCAGTCCTTGATACTATTCCGGATATCATCCAGAAAACACGTCTTAAGAATCTGCCTCTTGCAACAAAAAAATAATTATTTAGGAGGATATTTATCATGCCATGGTGGGGATGGATGCTAATCGTTATAGCGATAATAGCAATATTATTAATTGTATTATACATAGTAGGTAATAAGCTTCAGAAAAAGCAGGCTGCTCAGAAAGAGACAATGAGAGAGAATGCACAGCCTGTAACAATGCTTGTTATCGATAAGAAGATGCTTCCTATGAAGGATGCAGGACTTCCTAAGATTGTAATGGAACAAACACCAAAGCGTTATCAGAAGGCCAAGCTTCCAATTGTCAAAGCAAAGATTGGTCCACAGATTATGAATCTTATTTGTGATGACGGAATCTACGATACAATGCCTGTTAAGGGCGAAGTTAAAGCAATGGTAAGCGGTATCTACATTACAAGCGTTAAGAATGTTCGTGGTAAGCAGGTTGAGCCACAGGGTAAGAAATCCTTTGGCGAGAAGATGCGTTCAAAACAGAAGAAATACCAGACAATATACGAACAGGAAACAAAAGCAATGGCAATAAGCAAGGAAGAGAAGGCTGCTGCTAAGGCCAAGGCTAAGGCTGATAAGGAAAGGGCAAAGAAAATCAAAGTATGATAAATTACCGTATGAAAATGTGGGATTATAATACAGGAAAGCCAATATATACTAAAGAACATTTTACAAGCATGAAGAAGACATATACGCCTTCTTCATGCTTATTTTTGCTCGTCCTAATAATGATACTAGGTTTTTCCTTTCAAGCTCTTGTTACCGGAATTCTTATGCTAATAGACTATATAAACCCGCAGCTTTTAAACTCCTACAACGAGATGATAGATAATGCCTTCTTCAATTCACCGAACAAATATACATTACTTCGTGTAGTAATAGTAGCGCCAATAACAGAAGAGCTTGCATTTCGTGGTATCGGTCTAACCTTATTATCAAAATTTCTTACAAGGACCTCTTCGGTTTTGAAGAATAATTCCACAAACATGCGTCTTATTAAGGTGTATCTCATACCAATACTCCTTATCTCACTTTTATTCGGGCTATATCATCAAAATCCTGTTCAGCAGTTATATGCATTTCCGATGGGTTTTGTACTTTGCTCACTTACAGTGCTCTTTACAAGCATTATCCCGGCAATCATATTGCATATCACAATAAATGGCGCCGCATACTTGATACCGGCTATCCTGTTTAATACAAAAGAGATGACTATTATCTCAATAATCATCTCCCTAATAATAATTCTTCTAACCATTTACTTAATAAATAATATAGCAAAATGTCTACGAAATTGTAAACAAAATGCCTAGCTTCAAGGTGCCTGCTATACAAAATATCTCGACAGATGATATACATACACCTTCTCATCCGGATCCTCTTCATAGCCGGACAACTTTACTATCTTCTTAAGTACGAAATATCTGCAGTCACGAATCTCCTTCTGATATTCAAAGGTCGGATAATATGTCATAACATATATATCTCTTGGTGCTCTTTTCACTGACGCAATAATGTTCTTAAGCACCCTTTTAAAGGTATCAGCAGAAAACGGATTGAAAAAATAGAAATAATTATCCTCGTCCCCTATCTCATATTCTGCCGCATCAGTATTATGAAAATGCATTCTGTCCTCCTGCTCAAGGAACTTGCTCTGATACATATCTCTATTTGCAAGGAGCTCCTCAAATATCTGACTATCCTTCTCTATGCCAACCGTTCTGCAATAATGTCGCGAATTACCATAGAACAACACTCTTCCAAGGCCACATCCAAAATCAACCAGAACATCCTCAGGTTCTAAAGAAACCTCATTAAAAATGGTAATCAAATCCTTATAATAAGTTGCCTGATAAAGATTGTCGCCATTTTCCTCCGTTATGGATTCGCTCATTCCCGAAAATGTATTGATTCCAAGAAATTCATCAAATTGTCTTTCGTTATCCATATTATACCTTATTCCTCAATATTGATTGTTAAACTACAATTAGTCATATAATCATAATTGAAATCGACACAATAATTTACATTAATCTGTATTCCCGTATCAGAATTGATTACCTCATATGTATCAGTAATGATTCCAAGATTAAGCGGACCATGAGGCGTCAGATAATGAGCAAGATAATGCTTATTCTCACCAAACTCCATTACTGTATTCACAGCGCCCTTCTTCGTAACCTCAAGCCCGCTATCATCAAACTTTAGCAGATTCTTAGCCGGTTCAGGGCTTCCATCAAAATACTCATCATATTTCAAATAATTTATTCCATTCTTCTTAAACAAAGAGCCTGTAGTTTCTATCTCAATTATCTCCGGCTCAGCTTGCAAATCAGGAGCCGATTGGGCTCCTGTTATTCTGACCTTTACATCTTTTATCATCTATTACATCCTTAACTAACTTCTATCTCTCTGTAGCCATCTCAATAAGAGTCTCAACAAGTGTTTCAATATCATATCCTTCTTCATTCCAAAGCATAGGATACATACTTATAGAAGTAAATCCTGGAAGGGTATTTATCTCATTAAATACTACCCTGTCTGTTTCCTTCTCTAAGAAGAAATCAACTCTTGAAAGACCAAATCCATCTAAAGCATTAAAGATTCTAATAGCTGCATCACGAATCTCTTCTTCCTTCTCCTGAGGTATATCAGCACCAATTATAGTCTTTGACTCTTTATTATTATATTTTGCATCAAAATCATAGAACTCTGCAGCAGCAAGAATCTCTCCTACTCCTGATGCCTTCGTATTCTTTCGGTAACCAAGAACTCCACACTCAAGCTCACGTCCTACTATAGTCTCCTCAACTAATATCTTATTATCATGCTTAACAGCCTCATATAAACTATCCTTAAGCTCTTGTCTTGTCATGGCCTTAGAAACGCCCTTTGATGAGCCGGCCTTAGAAGGTTTAACAAATACAGGATATGAAAGCTCTGCCTCAACTCTGTCCATGGCCGATTCTATATCGTCGAAATCATCCTCAACGACAGGAACAAAGCGCGCCTGACACACTCCAATATGATCAACAATTATCTTAGTATAGAACTTATCCATAGATGCGGCTGATGCCAAAACCCCACATCCGACATAAGGAATACCGGACATCTCAAATAATCCCTGGATTGTTCCATCCTCACCATACATACCGTGAAGAACAGGGAAAATCACATCAACCTTCTCAGTTATCACAGCTTCTCCATCTCTGAAAATAATCTCACCCTTACTGTCAGGAGAGACTATTGCACTAATATTGCTATCATACCAGCTGTTATCAGCAATGCTTTCTATGCTGTCCGCCTTAAGCCATCTTCCATCCTTAGTAATACCAACAAGTATCATGTTATATTTCTGTAAATCCACAGCCCTTGCTACTGTCTGTACTGAGATACATGAAACCTCATGCTCTGAAGATCTTCCTCCAAATATTACTACCAAATTTTTCTTAGCCATGTGAACGAGCTCCTTTTTTTATTCTAAAGTTAAACTACAAGGCCCATTATATCATGGCATATATAATAATTCAATTGAACTCTTCATTAACTATTCATTAATATTCAACTATTCTTTAGCTATTAATTTGCTATTAATTAATATACTGTAATCATTAATGTCTCATAGAATCCCGCAGGGAGCTCAACACCTTCATATTGAGTCTCAGTATAGTATTTATACTCTAGTGAAGTATCACAACAAGTGCTTTCACCATTATAATTCAAACAACCTACCAAATATTCTGACGCTACCTTACATGCGTAATCATTTATTTCTTCATAAGCCATTATTATCTCATGCTTAACATCATTTACACTCATACTGCTATTATAATCGTTACCTAAGCGCCTTTTTATTATACCAATTGCTGCTTCTCTTATAGTATTTGTAAGCTCCTGTTTTTCATAGGAATTAAGCTCAAATGCTCCCTTATAGCAAACCTCAAGTCTAATAACATCGCTAAGCTTGTCAGTAGAAATACTATCTTCATTATTACTGTAAACAAATGTGCTAACTGCCTTATCTTTTTTTTGATTGTCAAGATAATTCAAATAGTAATTCTGTCCTACTATTGCGCCACCAACAACACCAATTAATACTCCAAGTATTGCTGCCCTTATCATTCTCCACATAATATACCAAGCCTCCACAAATCATAATATTCTAGTATCCTTTGTCAATATCAATGGAGGAAAGACATATTCCCTTGTAGTGCGCATCAAGGTAATCCTTAATATCCTGTCCCATTGCTTTTTCCAATATGTTATCCTCATATACTACATTTACATATTTTGTAGTAAATTCATTAATAAGCTTAGAATATACATTACAAAGCTCCTCTTCATTTGAGACAACTACATATTCCACATGACTTAGGTCAAGTGTTTTATTGTGCGTCCTATTATAACTCTTATATACATCCTCAAAGCTTGTACTATCGCTACTCCAAATCATCTCCTTTGTAATATTGTCAGAATCCTCACTATTCAATGTATTTATAACAAAAGTATACCCATAATTATCCATTTTATTATCATGATTCTTATTAACTATCAGCACTGTAGCATAATCGACATCCTCTATCGATTTGTATTCGCAGCCTGACATATTAATCATAGCAAATAGCAACAAAACCACCACGCCCGTCTTTTTTAGGTTATACCTTCTGACACTCATCAAAGCAGGAATCACTATTGATAGTGGTATATCTACTACAGCCATATAACGGACAATTAATTCATAGGAATTACTTACGGCAAGCAATCTTCTGGCCACGAAAAATAAAAGAAGAATAATCACTGCCCAAATACATTTCAAAACCATAAGCTTCCTGCCATCTGATATAAAACCTCTAAATACATCGAAGGCTGCAACAAAATGTATCTGTATGGCCGCAATTCCAAATACCATAAATACAAAACAGACAAGTACTCCTATTCTCGCCATACTCCCTCCCGGAAATTGAAATGTACCCACAATATTTAGTATGTTCTTTGTTCCTCGATATATCGACATTCTTCCAAGCACTGATATCACACAAATCGATGCAATTAATGATAATATCATTCCTGTTCCAACAGAAGAAACAAGCATCCCTCTGCGTCTGTTCTTTACTCGAAGATATATCAGCATAATAAATTCCATCATGGAAAAAGAAAGCATAAGCATATATCCCTTAATTATAGTATCCATAATAGTTTTCGAAGCTGACCCTTCTGCACTTATTCTCATATAACTATACATCTCAGCAAAGCTGGCATTATCAAAGCATAACACAAGAATAAATAGCAAAGCTATTACAACAGACCAGAATATGGCTTCAATAAAACATATATAGCCTCTAAGTCCCTTTCCTCCAAGATATAGCATTACTATAATAAGAGGAATAACTATGGCTGCATCACTATGTTTATTTAGCATCATAACCTGGCATACTCTTGCAAACGCATATATCAAAATAACAAGTCTTATGGCAATTCTTATCTCATAAATCAAATAAATAATACCTTTTTTTACTCTTTCACCCGGTTCGTCAAGTTTATCAGACCAGGAAAAATCAAACCTTGATAACACAATATATAGAATTATCACATAAACAAAAGCAAATAATAGCATTAAAAAAAGTGACAAAATCGTGTTATTATTGTTCATTTTTCCAAAAATCATGGTATATACATATACACCAACAGCAAAAAACAGTAATATTGCCGCCTTGAAAAACTGCTTACATGTCAATTGATTCATCAAATCATTATTCATAAAAATCACTTCCTTTTAAGTCTGCGTCTCTCATCAGGATTACTCCAATTAGGTCTAAGCTTAAGCTTGCTAATAGGCTCCCTAAGTATAAAATCTCTAATACCCTCCGACTCATTATATCCACAAGAAACAACAGGTGACATGTATGGTATTCCAAAGCTGTCAACACTAGCCAGGACATACAGCAATGCAAGCATAATTAAATAAAAGCCATATAAGCCCCAAAATGCAGAAGCTATTATAGTTAGGAATTTTAGCAATCTAAATATCGATCCAAAGGCTTCATTGGGTATTGCAAAGGATGCAATCGCCGTCAGCGCAACAACAATTACAACAATTGTACTTACAATTCCTGCATCAACAGCGGACTGACCAACTATGAGTCCCCCTACAACTCCAATAGTATTACCCATCTGGCTCGGCAGTCTGATTCCTGCTTCTCTTAATAGTTCAAACAGAAGCTCCATTATCAACACCTCAAGTACTATTGGAAAAGATAGGCCACTTCTTGCATCTGCAATAGCATATAGCAGCTTATCAGGAATAATTTCTCTGTGATAACAGGTTAATGCAATATATAATCCGGGCAGTCCTACTGCAATAAAGGCCGCAATGTACCTTATTATTCTTGCGAATGTTGCAACAGGCCACCTATTATAATAGTCATCGGCAGTCTGAAATAATGTGTTTATTGTAGCAGGAGCAATAAGCACCTCCGGCGAATTATCAAAAGCAATTACTACACGTCCATCAACAATTGCAGCTGCTGCCTTGTCCGGTCTTGTTGTTGCCTGGAATATCGGAAATGGTCTAAACCACTTTTTTTCCATTAAATGCTCCGCCATTCCGCTATCGAATATAGCATCAATTTCATAGCTCTCTATTCGTTTTCTCACATCCTCGACAAGTTCCTTACTTGCAAGGTCATCAATATACATAATCGCATAATCTGTTCGTGACCTCTCTCCTATTACCCCCTGATTTATCTTCAGCTTTAAATCCTTTATTCTTCTTCTAACTAATGCAGTCGATGTACGAAGGCTTTCATTAAAGCTGTCTCTTGGTCCGCGAAGGCCTCCTTCTGTTGAACTTTCCTCAATACCTCTTACAGGAAGCTTTTTAGATGAAAGCACCAATGCCTTATCACTATCAGATACAAATACTGCCGTATCGCCCTTCAGAACAGAAAACATCACTTTTTCAAAATCAATTTCTTCTTTAATGTCAGCAGACTGCCCTTCATATGATACTATTGCATCCCACAGACTAATATTTATATCTCTTCTCCATTCCCATGTAACAGGCTTTACAATAGTAGTTTCTACAGTTTCATTATCACAAAGTCCATCAATATAGACTACGTATATTGATTGCTTTTCAATAAACTCTCCTCCGCCATCTCGATTCAATCTAAACTCATGCTCAACCAAATCATCACATCCGGCAAACATCGCTTTAACTTTTGTGATATTGTCATCTATTTTCTTACAAATAACTTTATTATCAGCCAAATTATTATCCACTGCTATCCCCCCAAGAACAGAACACTTATTCAGTTATAAAACAAATAAAGGATACTGATATGCTATCAGTATCCTTTATAATAAATAAATTATTCTATACTATTATTCTGTATATTCTGAATCTATATTCTGAATCTATATTCTGAATCATATTCTGAATCATATTCTGAATTATTTATTATCTCTTACTATTATTCTCTGTTTTTAATAATATATTCAGGCAATAAACTTAGCAATTGATTGCTCCGGATTCATACATAATTCTCATAGTATTCCTAATAAGCCCTGGACTTAAGACTATTTATTACAATCTGCTCCTGGTCATATATATGCATACGCATAATCTCCTTTGACTTCTCAGAATCACCCATAAGAATTGCATTAGTAATAGCGTCATGCTCACTTACAAGCTTATCATGATAGCCAAAATCCTTAACATATTCTACTCTATATCTATAAACCTGCTCACGGAGATTCTGTGCAAGACTAATAAGTCTGGGATTCTTTGTCGATTCAAATATTACATCATGGAATTTAACATCTGCATCAACAATAGATGGAACAAGTTTGGAGCTAATTGCCTCGCGAAATTTTATACATGCCTGCTTTAGCTTAGTCTTCCCCTCAACATCGATTCTCTTACAAGCTAAATCTACAGCTAACTCCTCGATTGCCATTCTAATTTCAAGTGCATCCTTCAAATCCTTCTCAGTAATGCGGGCAACCTCTGCTCCCTTTCTAGGTATCATTACTACAAGACCTTCCAGCTCAAGCATACGAATTGCCTCGCGTACAGGAGTTCTGCTAACTCCAAGATTATTAGCCAGTGTAACCTCCATAAGTCTCTCTCCCGGCTCAAAGTCTCCTCTTACTATAGCATTTCTTAAGGTTTGAAATACCACCTCCCGAAGAGGCAGGTATTCATCCATGTTAAGCTTTAATTCCATTTTTATACCCTTTCATCTATCCATATATCCTACATTAAATGGTAATACAACAAAGGCCTGCTTCACATACCTGTTATTACGCAAGTACCTCATCACTGACCTTGCCCTATCCTCGTCCTCAAATATTCCAAAAACAGTAGGACCGCTTCCGCTCATTAAGGAATTCATTGCGCCACCTTCAATCATTATATCCTTAATATCTGCTATTATCGGATATCTGTCAATTGTTACTGTTTCGAGAACATTTCCCATTCTATCTGTAATTTTCCGAAGATCCTTCGCATGAATTGCCTCTATCATGCCATCAATATCAGGATGATATGTAAGCCTGTCCGCATGTAGATTCTCATATACCATCTTTGTTGATACACTTATCGGTGGCTTAGCAATAAGAATATAACAGCTAGGTATTGGAGGAAGCTTAGTAAGCACCTCTCCTATTCCCTCTGACAATGCTGTTCCCCTCATAATACAGTAGGGAACATCTGCACCAAGCTTTAATCCATAATCCATAAGCTTATCTTCTGATATCTTTAGTCCAAACAGCTTATTCATTCCAATAAGTGCAGCTGCAGCATCAGTGCTTCCACCTGCCATTCCGGCTGCAACAGGAATATGCTTATTAAGCTTTATCCTGACTCCACGCTTAATTCCATAGTCCTTTTTTATCAAATCGCACGCTCTGTATATCAGGTTATCCTCGCCAACAGGAAGAAACGGCATATTAGCTGACAGCTCAATCTTATCATCATCAATATCGCAGAATTCCAGCTTATCATAGACCTTAACAGTCTGCATAATCATCTTTACTTCATGATAGCCATCTTCTCTTCTTCTTAATACGTCTAGTCCTAAATTAATTTTACCATATGCATTTAATTCAAAAATCATATCGTCCTCTTATTCATCTATTTTTTCCTGACAGAATAGCCAAATTTGCCAAGCTTTTCTCCAAGTGCAAAATATTCTCCATGTGAGTATGCAACAAGTCCTGTACTATTCAAATTAAACTTACCTGTTTCATCCATATAAGCATTATCAATAAGTACTCCGCTAACCTCTGCAATAAACATATCATGACTTCCAAGTGAAATAATATCCTTCACCTTACATTCAATGCTTACAGGGCTCTCTGCTATATTAGGCACAGATACGCTGACTCCCTCACTTTCGTGAAGCTTCATCTCTTTGAACTTATCTACATCGCGACCTGATTTGACACCACAATAATCTGTAGCATATGTTAGCTTATCAGTAACAAGATTAATTACAAATTCTCCTGTCTCTTTGATAATATTATATGAATGTCTTTCTTTTCTAACAGAAATAGATACCATTGCAGGATCGCTGCAAATAGTTCCTGCCCATGCTATTGTTATAATATTTGGTCTCTCATTCTCTTTCTTACATGTTACCATTACTACAGGCACCGGATATAACATATTGCCTGGTTTCCAAACCTCTTTTGCCATATATTCTTCCTTTCTATTACTTGTATTATTTCTATTATTTTCCAAGCATAACTGCTCCTTCTCTTTTCTTTCAAGCTGCTTAATGTGCCATTCCCTGCTCATTGCTTCTTTCTTTGTATCATATTCCTCGTAATAAACAAGGGTAACAGGACGCCGAGCTCTTGTATACTTAGCGCCCTTATCCCCCTCATTATGCTCTTTTATTCTTTTATCTAAATCCGTAGTCCAGCCTGTATAATAACTGCCATCACTACATTCTACTATGTACACATAATTTTTACCAGTCTTCATTTATCCCCTTTTGCCATGGAATATCGGATATATAACACCGACATTCCACAGCATATATAAAAGCATCCGAAATTATTGTATATCACTCATACAGGCTGCAAATATATTCTATCTCGTTATCTTATCCTACTACCTCGGCTGCGTATTTACTACTATTATACTCTATTTATTCAAATTTGTGACATACATATTATTATTCTCATTGGAAATATAAGCCTATGTATCAATACATAGTAAAAGAGGCTATTTCAAAATTAGTTTTCTGGTAATATCATACCATAACATGCTCGAAATAACCTCTTTAATGATAATGACAAATATAATCAGAACAAAATCTAATCTAATACATCATCTATTATTCTATTTACTTCGTTATCATCATAATTTACACAAAATACAACAAATCGTCCGGACTTTCTAAGCACATGATGATCCAGTCTGCTGGTCTCTGACGGCTTATAATCTGAATATGACATAATCTGTGTGTCTTTTCTTTTGACACAGGCTTCATATATTGTATCTGCATCTCCATTTGATACAGCTTCAAATACTGCTATCTCCTCAGCTGTAGCACCGGTTGAAATATAAACTGCACTTGACTTTACAATCTCAGGGTCAATTCCATAATACTTAAGGGCAACCTCGTTATTAAGCATCGACAGTGAATCCTCATATGTCAGTTCAGAAAACAATCTGTTTGAAAGCTCCTCTACACTAAGCTCCTTCTTTTCGGCGCTTCCATCCTCTTTACTACCGCATCCTGATAAAATACCAAGCATACAACATATTAATCCTAATATAAATATCTTTTTCATAACAATACTACTCCTACAAAATATATAATACTAATTTGTTTTCTTAATATATACATTATTTCTAATGTAATCCATCCATTTGTTGCAATATTCAACATTACAATGTCTTCCATCAGAGCTTGCATCAGCAGGAAGTACTCCATCTACCTTTACACTGCTTGCTACATCAAGATAAATAACATCCTTATAGCTCTGACATAATTCCTTAGTCATCTGATTAAGCTTATCAACATTAGGATTGTTATATACCTCATCCTGCTCAGATAACGCTGCCGAAACAGGCAGGATATTCTCAACATATATTGTTGCATTAGGCTGGCTTGTTCTGATTGTATCAATCATCTTTCTATACTCATCAATAAATACCTCGTAATAATACCAGCCAAGCTCATTTAATCCAAATGATATATATATATTATCATATTTCTTTTCTGACAAAAATACTTCAATTGTACATGCTTCACCTGTTGAGCTTGTAGCAATAGGTTCGTCCATTACTGAGTCAATTGTAAGTCCCTTTGCAGCAATAATATCAAGATTGGATAATCCGCAATAAAGACCAAGTCCCTCTGTTCGTGAATCACCTATCAATAATGCAGTATCAAAATACCCATCATCTGTTACCGATGCCGGGATAAACATATCAGTATTATAATAATCATCACCCTTCTTAGTCAAATCAGGGTTTTCATAATTAAGATATTTTAAATATTCAGCTGTAACAACTCCAGCCTGTTCTCCTGTTTCATCTGTAGATGTATCGCCATCATTATTATTCACTGAATCAGGCTCTCCATCAGTATTATTATCTTCATTGCCGTTATTCTTATCAGTCTTATCCTTATTATTGCTATTCTTATCATCAGCTTCATTCTTACTGCTGCTTTCAGTGCTAGAAGCATTACTATCTTTCTTCTTTACAATATTACCCTTGCTTATTGCCATAATTATAATAATTAATGCCACAATAGCTGTTGCAGCGACTACCATAATGGTTCTATTTCTCAATTGTCTTTGTCTTGCAAGACGCTTGTTATTAACTGACATATTGCATACCTACTTTCATTTGCATATTTATCTGCTAAGGGCTAGTATATCACAGTAAACGACAGTTTCAACTGAATTTCGAATATTTAAGAAAAAATAATATGACTTATAGACACTTACTTCTTATCATGTTACTATTATTTTGGAAAATATATAAATATCATAAACAGGAGTAAATAATATGAATGTAATTGCAAGAACAATAGATTACAAAGGAGAAACAATCATCGAGCTTATTGCCGACAGATACCGTGCACTAATTGCACCATTTAACGGAAGCAACATAATGAAGATGGAGGATACAACGCTTGATATTGATATATTTAGAAATGATCCATCTCTTTCGCCGGAAGAACTCAAGTCTGCTGCCGAGGTATATGGAATGCCTACACTGTATCTTCCAAACAGACTGTCACACGGCAACCTGAAGACCTCCGATGGCATATATCATTTCCCTTGTAACGACCCACTGGGCAATCATATTCATGGTTTTTTACATAAACGTAATCACCAAATTGATGAGGTGAAGGTCGAGGGCGACTTTGCAATTGCGAAGACCTCATATCTTTATGACGAGAACGATGAATTCTTTGAGATTTTTCCAATAAGTTTTAAAGCGGAATTCTCATTTACACTCAGCTCTGAGGGCATGAATTATGAATTCACCCTTACCAATCTTTCATCAAAAATGATGCCATATGGCGTATGCAACCATACTGCAATAAATGGTCCATTTACAAAGGATGGCATAGGCGATGATGTGCGACTTCAGGTTCCAATAGGAGACAAATGGGAGCTTGACGAGCATGCAATCCCAACAGAAAAGAATATTCCACTTACTGAATATGACCTTATGTATAAAGAAGGAACTATGGTTCCTGTTCTTAAGGATATTGATAATGATCTTTATTCTGCTATGATGAACGAATTAGATGGCAAGCCATTTAACGGAGTAATTATCAAAGATGTTGCTACCGGTAAGCGAATCTGTTATGAGGTAGATGGCAACATTAAGTACTGGATTATATGGAACGACCATGGCAACAAAGGTTTCTTCTGTCCTGAGCCTATGACCTGGAATATTGATGCACCAAACCTTAAAGGTGATCCTTCTGTAACAGGCTATTTTGAGCTGGCACCATCAAAGTCCAGAACCTTACGCGAAAGAATCTTTACCATGGAATAAGCCACGAATTATCAGATATATACAAGAAGAACCGGCAAGAATAACCATCTCTGTCTAATAGACACGATTTATTATTCTTGCCGGTTCTTTTACTGTATACCATTATGTAGATTAATTGCCTACATATCCTCCGATATACCATTTATTACCAATCTTATAGCAAACAAGCTTCTGATCCTGTGTCTGGCTCTCACTTTCACCAAGATAACTCATGTTGATTGTAAGAGAAATATCACAAACATATGCCTTCTTAACCTTCTTTGCCTTACTTGCATCATTATACAGATTACCACACATACTCTTTACTAAGCCCTCAGATGCTTTCTCAGTACTCTTAATTGTGTAATCAATAGTATATTCCATACCAAGTGACTTCAAAAGTGCAAAGGACTTAGCAACCTCTTCAACCTCGCCATCATTAATACACTCAGGATCTACAAGCTCTACAAGTGAATCAATATCACCGGTCTCCATTGAAGTAACATACTGCTCTATTAATTCCTTACTCTTCTTTACACCGTTTTCTCTAAACACAAAGAACCATACAAGTACTGCTGCTACAACAACAAGGGCAATAATTACACTTATTATGCCACCTGCTGATGATTTCTTATAGGTTGCCTGACTTGCTGAGTTATACTGGTAGTCAGTATTTGAGACATTATATGGTTCATTCTCAAGATCAGAAAAATCATTAGCAGCAGGATCCGCATATGGGCCTGTTGCACCCGGAGCCTCTTTATTAATCTCCATTCCCTGCAGCTTAAATCCGCCTGCTGCACTATTTCCTTCCTCCTGCATATTATTTGTCTGGTCTGCCGCAAGGCTTGTGCCACATAATGGACATACATCTCCGCTTGCTTCAGTTCCACAAATTGGACACTTCATTTGTTATATCCCCTCTCTTATTTTATATAATAGTATTCAAAAATGAAATCTATATTAACGACTATATTATATTTTACAGTTTTTTTCAAGAAAATTAAGCATATATAATATTCCCCCACATAATATTGTATATTTTCCCCAAAGAAATGTATACGATTTTCCCAAAAATATGGTACAAGTTTGTTGTCTTTTAGCACTTTTTATTATATAATGAATCTAACTGGCTATATCTATAATATTGTAAAGCCAATTCGCTGCGTATGTGGTATTTCCATAGGGGATAATTATTCATTATCACATAACGGCAGATAGTAAAATAAATGCGGAAGGAAGGTATATGCTACATGAAGTTTGGTTATTTTGATGATGCCAACAAGGAGTATGTTATTACATCTCCTAGAACTCCTTATCCATGGATTAACTACCTCGGAACACAGGATTTCTTTTCATTGATTTCTAATACTGCAGGAGGTTATTCATTCTATAAGGATGCACGTCTTCGTAGAATAACAAGATATCGTTACAATAACGTACCTATTGATATGGGCGGTCGTTATTTTTACATTAACGAGAATGGCACAATATGGAATCCGGGCTGGTCTCCTGTTAAGACAGAGCTTGATTCATATGAGTGTCGCCATGGTATGGGTTACACAATTATTACAGGTAAGAAGAACGACCTTAAGGCAGAGGTTACATTCTTCGTTCCTCAGAACTATGCAGGAGAGGTTCAGCAGGTTGTTCTTACAAATGAAGGTTCAGAAGAGAAGACCTTCTCATTCTTCTCATTTGCTGAGTGGTGTCTTTGGGATGCTCAGGACGACTGCACCAACTTCCAGAGAAACTTCAGTACAGGTCGTGTAGAGGTTGTTGGCTCAACAGTTTACCACAAGACAGAGTACAGAGACAGACGTGACCACTTTGCATTCTATACAGTTAATGATGAAATTGATGGTTATGATACAGACAGAGATTCTTTCATCGGTCTTTACAACGGATTCCATAATCCACAGGCTGTAGAAGCCGGCGAGGCTAATAACTCATTTGCAGACGGATGGTCTCCAATTGCTTCTCACTACAAGAAGATTACTCTTGCTCCGGGTGAGTCAAAGACATTAATATTCATTCTTGGTTATGTTGAGATGCCTGTTGATGAGAAGTTCGAGGCTGATGGTAAGACAATCAACAAGACAAAAGCTCTTGCTATGATGGATCAGTATAATACACCTGAGAAGGTTGCTGCAGGTCTTGCAGAATTAAAGGCTACCTGGGATAAGCTTCTTGGCGTACTTAGTGTTGATACTCCTGATGACAAGGTTAACAGAATGGTTAATATCTGGAATCAGTATCAGTGTATGGTTACATTTAACCTTTCACGTTCAGCATCATACTTTGAGTCCGGTATCGGACGTGGTATGGGATTCCGTGATTCTAACCAGGACGTATTAGGCTTTGTTCATCAGATTCCTGATCGTGCAAGAGAGAGAATTATTGATATCGCTTCTACACAGTTCCCGGATGGTGGATGTTATCATCAGTACCAGCCACTTACAAAGAAGGGTAATGCAGATATCGGTGGTGACTTCTCTGATGATCCATTATGGTTAATTCTTTCTGTTTCTGCTTATATTAAGGAAACAGGTGATTGGGGAATTCTTGATGAGATGGTTCCTTATGACAATGATATGTCTAAGGCGCAGCCAATGCTCGACCACTTAAAGGTTTCATTCTACAAGATAGTAAACAACTTAGGTCCTCACGGTCTTCCACTTGCAATGCGTGCTGACTGGAATGACTGTATCAACCTTTCATGTTTCTCAGATACACCTGGCGAGTCTTTCCAGACTTACACAAATCCTAAGTTTGCTGCAGAAGGCGGTTACTCAAAGGTTGCTGAGTCAGTTATGGTTGCTACACTCTTTACATACACAGGTCCTAACTATGTTAACATCTTAAAGCACTTAGGCAAGGATGATGAGGCTGCTGCTGCTCAGGCTGAGATTGATAAGATGAAGGCCAATATCATGGAGCATGCATGGGACGGTGATTGGTTCCTCAGAGCATACGATGCTAATGGCGAGAAGATGGGATCTAAGGAATGCGAAGAAGGACAGATCTTCATCGAGCCACAGGGCTTTGCTATTATGTCAGATATTGATAAAGAAGCTACTAAGAAGACTCTTGCCGCAGTTGATGAAAGACTTAATACACAGCATGGTCTTGTTCTTAACAACCCGGCATTTACCAAGTACTACGTTCAGTACGGTGAGATTTCAACATATCCGGGCGGATACAAAGAGAATGCAGGTATCTTTACACATAACAACGCATGGATTATCTGTGCTGCTGCTTATGCAGGAGAAGGAGATCAGGCATTTAAGTACTACTCAGAGATTGCTCCTGCATTTACAGAAGAGACTTCAGACCTTCACAAAACAGAGCCATATGTATATGGTCAGATGATTGGCGGTAAGGATGCAGGTTCTGATATCGGTCAGACAGGCAAGAACTTCGGTCAGGGTAAGAACTCATGGCTTACAGGTACTGCTGCATGGAATATGGTAGCTATATCACAGTACATCTTAGGTGTACAGGCTGACTTTGATGGTCTTAAGATTGACCCATCAATTCCTTCAGCATGGGACGGACTTGAAGCTACACGTCAGTTCCGTGGTGCAACATATGATATTAAGGTTTCTAATCCGGATCATGTATGCAAGGGTATCAAGAGCGTAACTGTAGATGGCGCAGCTATCGAAGGAAATGTTCTCCCTGTATTTGGTGATGGTAAGACACATAGTGTTGAGGTTGTAATGGGCTAATCCATTTACAAACTAATATACAAATTAAAGACGGATTCCATTAATATGGCAATCCGTCTTTTAATCTATTTGAAGGAGTTCCTATGAGTGAAATAATTGCAAAAGCAGTTGACGTAGAAGTAATCTATGGCAACCATGCTGCTCTTAACAAAATTAATATGCAGGTCAAAAAGGGTGATATATATGCTCTTGTAGGTAAGAACGGTGCCGGCAAAACCACGCTACTCCGTCTGTTTACAGGTCAGAATGCACCAGACTATGGTCATATTGAGATGTTTGGAAAAACCGGCGCACATGCGCTCAATAACGCCCGGAAGAGAATTGGTGCAATCATAGAAACACCAGCATTTTATCCGTTTTTTTCTGCTGTGCAGAATCTGGAGTATTATAGAATACAGCGCAATATAGAGGACAAATCAGTTATTGAACGTGTTCTTAAGGATACCGGTCTGTATGAAGCCAGAAATAAGAAATTCAAGAACTACTCGCTTGGCATGAAGCAACGACTTGGAATTGCCCTTTGCCTTATGCACGACCCGGAATTTCTTGTTCTTGATGAACCAATAAATGGTCTTGATCCTGCAGGTATTGTTGAGATGAGAAAGCTTATGTTAAAGCTAAACAGAGAAAAAGGACTTACAATAATTATTTCATCACATATCTTGTCCGAGCTTGCCAACATGGCTACCTGCTATGGATTTATCGATAATGGAGTCATACTAAAGGAGCTTACAAGCTCAGAGCTTGATAACATTGAGAAGAACTACATTAAGATGTCGACAAACGACAACTCTTCCGTAGCTTTGGCTATCGCTGCAAATGTTAATAGTAGTGCATATGTAGAGGATGACGGTAAATATATTATCATTCCGGATATCGACAGCTCACCATCAGAGGTATTAAGCCGTTTTGTTATTGAATCCGGCTACGAATTATACTCTCTGGAAATTGTAAAATCAACACTCGAGGATTACTTCATCAGCCTGTTAGGAGGTGCCACCATTGAGTAGTTATCTTAAAAGCGAAATGTATAAAACAACGCATCGTGTATATCCTTATGTATTGCTCATAATATGCGTTGTCATTGCAATACTTATTAATTTTGCCGTATTCTATGCTCAAAAGGTAATGAAGCTTCCATATACTATAGAAGGCTCAGATCTTCTTATGGCAGGCTTATATGTAATGTCAAATATTATATGGTATATGATTATATTTACTACTGACATTGGTTTTTCAGGGGAATGGCGTAATAACACAATGAAAAACTGCGTTTCCTTTGGTGTAAGCAGAAATACAATATTTATAGGAAAATGTCTCATAAATCTTATTCTGCTCATTATTGGAATCGTTGTTGTCTCAGCTGTTTACCTGCTTACAAACTATTTATGCTTTAAAAGCGACGGTTCCCTGACATCAGAGATATATAAGGACTACTTTTTAAGATTTCTGGCCATGCTTCCACTTATTATAGCCGGGCAGACTATGGCCTCATCCCTTTGCATGTTCTTCTCTACAGACCTGTTATGGTGTGGAATTTATGCAGTAATAATTGCATTTTTACCAAACGGGCTCTTACTGCTAAGCTCACTATTTGAGGATGTACAAGGACTGTGGACCGCATACATACACATGCCTACAACCTGCCTGAACCAGATTTCATTTCAAGGCATCAACGGCGATATCATATCACGAAGCCTGTCCGTTGCAACAGTAGTCTTCCTGGTACCATTTGTTCTGTCAATTATAGTATTTAATAAGAAGGAAATAAAATAGAATCTCGCTTGCGAGATTCTATTTTATTTATTCTGTCCAATTGTCAAGTTTCAGACCTTTATCAGGTTTCCCTTAGCTTTAAAAATAGAAATAAATCTTTCTCATAGTTTAATTCTCATTAAATGTATTCAAAAATTCCCTGAATGGCATCAGATACGTTAATCATTTCTGAAATTTGCAATCTATCTACCTTCTTGTAACCGCGAAGCGACATATCTAACAATGCAAGTTTTTCACATTGTATATAGCCTTCATTTTCTTCTGTAGCCATCCATATATGAAGTGGACCCGGAGTAGAATTTCTAATAATTGGACATCCAATTATTTCACCACTCGTATTAAAAAAATCCTTACTAACCACCAATACGGGATGTTTTATTTTTTCAATCTTAAGAATATCTCCTTGATGTAAAGATTCCATTACCATACCTCTCTTCCGACAGGTTCACCCCAATCATATTCACCATCAAGCATTAACTTTCCATCAAACTCAGCGGCTCTCTCTTCCA
>JAEDHX010000022.1 GCA_016296785.1 Coprococcus sp.
ATTACCTTCAGGACCTTTAATTGGAGAAAATGAAAGTGCACGCGTCTTAAATCCGATAGCTCTTGCATAAGATACTATTGTTTCAATAACCTCCTCATGAACCTTCTTATCTCTTACAACACCCTTTTTGCCAACCTTTTCTCTTCCTGCCTCAAACTGCGGTTTAATAAGACATACAATCTCACCGTTATCTGTTAGCAGCTCCTTAACAGGCGGCAGAACCTTAGTAAGCGAAATAAATGAAACATCAATAGAAGCAAATTCTATCTTGTCATCAATATCCTCAGGTGTTACATATCTGATATTTGTCTTCTCCATACAAACAACACGCTCATCATTTCTAAGCTTCCAGGCTAACTGTCCATGACCTACATCTACTGAATAGACCTTTACAGCACCATTTTGAAGCATGCAATCTGTAAAGCCACCCGTTGATGCGCCAACATCCATAGTGACCTTACCGTCTAAAGTGACACCGAAATTATCCATCGCCTTTTCAAGCTTTAGTCCACCACGGCTCACATATCTGAGGGTATTACCCCTTACCTCGATACTAGCATTAACATCGAAGGTAGAACCAGCTTTATCCTCTTTATTATTATCAACATAAACTATACCTGACATAATAATTGACTTAGCCTTCTCACGTGATTCGGCAAGTCCCTTATTTACAAGAAGTACATCTAATCTTTCTTTCATCTCAACTACCTATATTACAAGTATTATCTATAATAATCTATTAAATTACATAATCATACTGCACAGTCTGTCATATACACTATCACAATCAATTCCTGAAAGCTTAAGAAGCTCATCAACCTTACCATGACGCACAAAGGAATCCTCTATCGCAGCTGTATACACATTAATTCGATATCCTTTTTCAGCAATATATTCTTCAACTGCTGCGCCATATCCACCATGCTTTATTCCATCCTCCATAATAATAAGATATCGATGCGTCGCAGCAATCCTGTCAATCAGTTCTGTATCTAACGGTTTAATATATCTTGCATTTATGAGAGTGATATTCCTGTTATCATCAGCACATCTGTTATATAGCTTCTCAGCCTCTTTAACCATATCCCCTACAGCAATTACAGCTATATCCTTGCCTTCATATATCACTTCACTTCTTCCATATTCAAAAGGCAGCTGATATTCCTTCAGGCCATAATATGCATCTCCCCTTGAATACTTTATGGCTACAGGCCCATCATAATCAACAGCCCATTCCATTGCCTTTGTCAGCTCATACCTATTCTTAGGTGCAATGATAACAAGATTAGGAATATGAGATAAATACGCTGTATCAAATATTCCCTGATGAGTTTCACCATCTGCACCAACAAGACCGGAACGGTCAATTGCAAATATTACATGAAGCTTCTGCATACATACATCATGCAGTATCTGGTCATACGCACGCTGAAGGAACGATGAGTAAATTGCAACCACAGGAATCAGACCTGCTGATGCAAGACCTGCTGCAAATGTAACAGCGTGCTCCTCAGCAATACCTACATCAAAACATCTGTCCGGGAATTCCTTGGCAAATGAAGAAACACCCGTGCCCTTAGCCATAGCTGCTGTAATTGCAACTATTTTATCATTTGCCCTTCCAAGCTCAACCAGCTTCCTGGCAAATACACCTGTATAAGAAAGATTCTTTTTCTTATCAATAACCTTTCCCGTCTGAATATCAAATGAAGCCACACCATGAAAATAGCTTGGATATTTCTCGGCATATGAATAGCCTTTGCCTTTTACCGTCTTAACATGGACAATAATAGGTCTGTCAAGCATAATTGCCTTTCTGAAGGTTTCTTCCATAAGATTAATATCATGACCATCAATAGGTCCAATATATGTTACCCCAAGCTCTTCAAAGAACATGCCGGGAACAAACATCTGCTTAATTGAATCCTTTGAGCGCTTAATTCCCTTAGCAAGCTTCTCGCCGACAATAGGAATATTAAGAATTGTTTTCTCAACATGACCTTTGAAATCATTATACTGCTGTCCTACTCTTATGCTATTTAGGTACTTAGACATACCACCAACATTCTGATCAATTGACATCTCATTATCATTAAGAATAACAAGACAGCCTGTCTTTATAACAGCCATGTTATTAATAGCTTCATAGACCATTCCACCGGTAAATGCGCCATCACCAATAACTGCAACAATCTTCTCATCTGTACCCTTAACACTTCTGGCACATGCCATTCCAAGTGCTGCTGAGATAGATGTAGAGCTATGTCCTGTATTAAACACGTCACAAGGGCTCTCTGAGGTCTTAGGGAATCCACTTATCCCATCAAGCTCCCTAAGATGCTTCATCTCCTTCTTACGTCCGGTAAGTATCTTGTGAACATATGCCTGATGACCAACATCCCAGATTACCTTATCCTTAGGGAAATCCATTATCCTGTGAAGCGCTATAGTAAGCTCAACACAGCCAAGATTAGAAGCAAGATGACCTCCCGTCTTACTTACACAGCTTACAAGATATTCTCGTATCTCATCAGCAAGAACAGAAAGCTCACTCTTGTCTATCTTCTTTATATCATTTGGTTTATTTATCCTATCAAGTATACTCATAGTATCTCCTAGCTTTGACGACTTACAAGAGAAATGATTAAATCTTTAAGGAAATCATTCCTATAACCTAACTTCTCAAGTTCATTTACAGCTCTTTCAGACAAAATACGCACATCCTGTTGTGCCTTCTCAATTCCATGAACAGTGACATATGTAACCTTGCCATTATCCAAATCACTTCGTACAGGCTTCCCAATAATGCTACTGTCTCCAAGTATATCAAGTAAATCATCCTGTATCTGAAATGCATGTCCAACATCTGATGCAATCCCGGATACAGCATTTATCGCTTCATCATCAGCGCCTGCAAGTATAGCGCCAATCACCATGGATGCTTCAATTAATGCTCCGGTTTTATTCTCATATACAAAATACAATTGTTCCTCATTCATAGTATGACCTGTCATTAATACATCAAGCACCTGTCCACCTATCATACCATATACACCGGGCTTTGAAGCAAGAACCTGCAGAGCCTTGGCAACTAAGGAAACATCTGCATTCATATCAAAGGCTTTACATGCAGTTTCGTAAGCATAGTTTAGTAAAGCATCACCTGCTAGAATAGCCATCGCCTCACCAAACACTACATGAGAAGTCTTTCTGCCTCTTCTATAATCATCATTATCAAGAGCAGGCAAATCATCATGAATAAGTGAATATGTGTGTATCATTTCAATAGCAGCCATAAATGGTTCAATAACCTCTCCGCTTCCACCAAAAAGTCTATAGGTTTCCAGCATTAAAACAGGCCGAAGTCTCTTCCCGCCTGCTGTAATTGAATAATTCATTGCTTCAAATACCCTCTTTTGAAGTCCCTCTTCCTTAGGAAGGTATTTATATATTATATCCTCAGCTTCTTTTGCATGAAGCTTTATCTCTTCATCAATCACCATTTTCTCCTTTTTGAGTAAGAATAATCATCTCTTTTTCAACGTCACACAGATTCTTTCTGCATTCATCTATAAGTCCTACTCCCTCTGAATATACATTAAGTGAATCCTTAAGCGTTGTGTCAGGATTCTCTAAAATCTGTGCTATTTCCTCAAGTCTGACAAGTGATTCTTCAACTGAAAAATCCTTTTTATCATTGTTTGACATCTGTCCCTCCAACTGTGGCATTTATTATTCCATCATGTAACGTAATATTTATTTCATCACCAACACTTACCTGATTAGCCGACAAAACTGCATCTTCACCTTTTGTTATATATCCAAAGCCATTTACAAGCTTAGCTGTAGGTGACATGCCATTTATGCGTGATGAAAGTAACATAAGCTTATTCATCCTGCTATCATATTGCTGCTTCATAAGTCTCGTAAGCTTATCATACAGCTCATCAATATATTGCTTCTTCTGAAGCAGTCTCTGCTTTGGATTTAATATTCTAAGCTGTTTTTCATATGCCATAAGATTATTATTAAGTCTGTCAATCTTATTATACATATGTCTTGTAATATTCTGCTGCAGCTTATCTATCTGATGAATTAAGGTCATTACATCAGGAATAGCAAGCTCGCAGGCAGCAGATGGTGTTGGTGCCCTTAGATCCGCTACATAATCAGCAATAGTATTATCTATCTCATGACCTGTACCTGATATAATAGGCGTATGTGCATTATATATGGCCCATGCTACTATCTCTTCATTAAATGCCCATAAATCTTCAATAGAGCCTCCGCCACGGCCAATAATTATCGTATCTAGTCCCATGCCATCAAGCACTTTTATTCCATTTACAATATCTTCTGCGGCGCCATCACCCTGAACCTTAGCAGGATATAATACTAACTGCACAAATGGATTACGACGCTTAGCAATATTCATAATATCCTGTATTGCAGCACCTGTTCCGGCCGTTACAATTCCAACCTTCTTTGGATACTTTGGAATTGGTTTTTTAATATCAAATTCAAACAATCCCTGTTCATATAACTTCTGCTTAAGGCGTTCATATTCCTCATACAGATTACCTGTTCCATCAAGCTGAACACTCTTAACATACAGCTGATATCTTCCATCACGCTCATATACATTAATGCTTCCATTTGCAATTACAAGCTGTCCGTCAGTAAGCTTAAACGGAAGTCCGCTGTATGTGTTACTTCTAAACATTACAGCCATAATTGAACCGGTTGCATCCTTAAGTGTAAAATATATATGGCCTGAGCTGTGATATTTACAATTAGAGACCTCTCCCTTAATATTAATATCTCCAAGCAGATAATCATTTGATATTAAATTCTTTATATATCCGTTTATCTGTGAAACCGAATAACTCTTACCAGTCATCTCTATACCTGTTTTGTTAATTTCGCAAGCAGTGCATTGATAAATTTCTTAGCGTCAACATCGCAATATACCTTAGCTAACTCAACAGCCTCATTGATTGCAACCTTTACCGGAATATCATCATCATATCTCATCTCAAAAACTGCAAGTCTTAATATAGCAAGCTCAGCCTTGCCAATTCTTGACAGCTTCCAACCCTCAGATACCTCCTCAATGCTAGAATCAATCTCTTCATGATTATCAACAATATCAAGCACTCTCTTCGTAATATAAGCCTTATCCTCATCAGAGCATGCCAGCATAACAAATGCACCATCCTCTTCCTCTGCAGGAATATCACCTGATAAAGCTAATTCAACCTGCTCCTTCATATCCTCTTTAGGATTAAACTCTAAACTAAATAGTATCTTAAAAACCTTATCTCTTATTTCTCTTCTGGTCATATCAGCCTCTCTAGTTTGTATCTGCGATTCTTACGCCTGCAATCTTAATATTAACTTCCTCTACGGTAAGTCCTGTCATAGTCTCAATAGCCTGCTTAACCTTCTCCTGAACCTGAGCAGATATTGCCGGAATACTGTATTCATATAAAATCTCAATGCTTATATCTACCTTAACTTTACCCGGAAGAAGTTCAACCTTAACACCCTTAGCAGGATTCTTCTTGCCAAGCTTAGTTGCCAGCTCATTACTGAAGTTGCCTGCAAGCTTATAAACGCCTTCAACCTCACTAGCAGCAAGACCTGCAATAATTGCAACAACATCACCTGCTATCTGTACCTGTCCTAAAGAATTCTCTTCTTTTATGCTATATACATTTTCCTCATTCATACATATTACCTCCATAATTATAATATCCACTCTGAAATTATATTATAAGCTTTCACGATAAACTTTGCAAGCAAACCTTACACCGTAAGACATAACAAAGGAAACAGTCCGATATATTAAGACACATTCGCACCGGATTTGTAATACAAACCCGGTGCGTTTTCACATTTATTTTATATGTAATTATTTGGCTGCAATTACAGATATTACTACCTGACTTATATCATAGCCTGTTTTACGAGTTACAATATCCTCTATCTGCGCTCTTTCCGTATCATCTATGTTCTCAACATTAAGAGAGACATCTACCATATCATCACCTATTGTTACAATGGCTGCATCATAGCCCTTAGCTGCAAGCATTATCTCTGTGTCTGTTTCCTTTTCAATATTATCGCTTAATTTGACATATGCTGATGTAGCCTCCTTTTTGGCATCATCATTCATTGTCTCATCATTTATTATGCTAAGCAAATACTCCTTCTCTATAGATCTGCTCTGTTCTCTGCTAAGCTGTAGTGATGCAAGAGAATTAGTTGTCACTTCTGCATTCGTCAGTACAGCTTCTCCAATACTATCCTCATCACTATTTAGCTGAATATTTTCATCAATTGCTGCCTGCTCAAGACTTTTATTACTATCTGTCTCCTTATCCTCAGCTGTATTTTCTTCATAGCTTATTACCTCTAAATCAGCTTTACTTTTTTTGTCCTTTGCCAAAGAGCTTTCTTTATTGCTTTCGTTAAAATTAAGATATCCGGCTACTCCTATCATGACAGATAGAGCAAGAATAACAAGCCGATTCTTTTTTAATATCTTTTTCATTTAACCTCCGCCTAATTTGATTCTAATACAACTATTTTATGCACAGGAACATCAAATAATGCCTGTACTGCTTCTGTAATCTTAAGAACAAGTTCAGAATTACCACCGCCCTGACAGCTAATTATAACGCCCTCTATACCAGGCTCTATTGTTTTTTTTACATATGGACCATCATAATCCTGAGTCTTTGAGCTAACAGTCTTTTCCTCATATGAATTACTATTATTTGCTCCCTCAATAGTATTACTCTTAATAGCATCCTTCTCTACAACATTTTCTCCATGGTCCTTTAATGTAATCATAACATGGACATCACCAACACCATCTACTGTTGAAAGAACTGAGGTAAGCTTATTCTCAAGCTGCTTTGTATATGCCTCAATCTGAGAATAGCAATCCTCGCAACCAGTATTATTACTATCACTTGTACTTATGCTAATATTCTTATCATTAGCTGTCTCTTTCCTGTTGACAGGCCAGATAATTATCATAAGGCATATTCCCGCAAGAAGAAGCATAATAAAGCTTCTAAGCCTGCCGTTTTTTTTATCAAACAGCTCTAATATTCTATTTTTTAGCTTCAAATCTCCTTTTCCCATTCTTCCTCCATATCAATATATGATAACCATGTCCTCTTTAATACTATATTTTTGAGACAGATAATTTCTTAGTTTTTCAGCATTTTCCTCATCTATAGACTCACATATTACCTCAATTCTGCTAATACTGTTATCACTATTTATTGAAACATTTACCTTTGAATCAAGCTTATATTCCTCACTAATACTATTTTCTATTACAGCTCCGATTACATCCTTATAATACTCATCCTCCATATCAATATAATCCTCATTTGCCATCTCATATCTTATGCTAAAAGACAGCTTACCAGCGCATCCAAGCGCATCTACAACAGGATTAATAATTACAATAATCATTACAAAGCCTATTGCTGTCTGAATATATTTTCTGTAATTCTCATTAGGCATCATATATAATACAACAGAGAAAAAAACTGTAAATAATAGTATATTTCTAACCCATTCACCCATATATACTCCTATCTCGAAAGCATAGTTATCGCTGTTATACTAATAATGAACATAAGAATTGACATACCGGACAGCTTAAATAATAGCTCTATTGACTCTGCCATAGATGATACACCCTCAGAGAATCTCTTATCACCAAGTGGCTGAACAAGTGCTGCAATAGCCTTTAGCCCTAAGAACAAAAGGAATATTTTGACAGCAGGAACAACAGTAATAATAACAACAATAACAGCGCCGGCTATGCCAATACAGTTTTTAATAAACATACCGGAGCTTACTATAATACCTGCAACAACTGATGCAGTAGGACCGGTAATGCTACTTAGCAGCTTGATGGCACTATTTCGTCCTAGCCTGTCAATTGATGGGGAAATAATGCCCTTAATAAGGTTTAAGCCTGTTATCGCAGCAAATAATGACTTCATTATCCAACCGGCAATACTTTTTAGAAGCTCTGTCAGCTTGGAAAAATAGTCTTCCGTATTCATTCTGTTCACAAGACCGCATATGCCACTGCATTTTACAATAGGAAATACAATCTTAAGTAAAACATTCTCGCATATGAATATTACAAGCATTATTATCTCTCTCGAAAACATAGCCGTTTCCTGACCATTTGAATAAGCAGCCGCTACCTGATATGCCGGAATATATACAAGCATGAATTCCGTTACTCCTGAAACTATTTCAATTGCTATTTCACTTGCAAGCGTGAAGCAAGACAGAAGTAGCGAGGCAAGAATTAAATAAGTTACAAAGAATCCATTACCACCTGCATAACCACTTATTCTCCCTGCAAGATTTGTAAATAACGTGCCGAACATTATAACAGCAATAAGCTGGACAAATATTTTCCTGCTCTCGCTCAGCTCATAAAGCATGCTATTATACAGCATTTGCCCTATCAGCTCAATAATTGCCTTCATATCGCCCTTTGATATTGCATTGTATACCTCGGTAAAGGTTACATCATTTTTCTCTTCAATAAGCCTGTCCATTTCCTCAAAATCATCTGTATCAGTCTCTGAATTATTATATTGAACAGAAAACAGACTAAAGTCATTATTTGATACACTGCCATATACACTCCTATATGGTGCATAAATCATTGATATCAGAATCAGTATTTTGAATGCACAAATTTTTACCAAAGTCACTACGCACCTCCAAGAAGTGCGGTTATCAAATCAATCACACTCATTAGCACAGGAATTCCAAGTGCAAGCATTGATACCTTTCCTGCCAGCTCTATCTGCGATGCTACTGCGCCATATCCTGCATCCTTGCATATATTTGACGCAAATTCACATACATAAGCAATACCTACCATCTTTAGAATAATCTCAATATAAATGACATCAATATTAATAAGTGCCGTAATTCTATCAATATAGCCAAATATATTAGTCAGCTTTCCAATAACAAAGAAGATAATTAACAAGCACGCCCCTATACTTAAAAGCGTGCTATATTCCGGATTAATTTTATTTATTTTTATGGCAAGCATAATAAGAATTACTATTGCTGCTACAAGTGAAACTAACGACATATGTCCTCCAATCTACATATGACTACCCTAAATTTACAAGCTCCATAATCTCCATAAATACATCCCTAATATAAGGAATTATCCATGATAGAACTATAATTAGTCCTGCCAGATTCAACAGGTATGCATGTTCTTCCTTGCCGGAATGCTTCAGCACCTGGTTTAGCAATGCAACTAGTATACCCACAGCGCCTATTTTAAATAATATCTGGATTGTCATATATATAATCCTACCTTCTATAGCATTAGAATAACTAAAAACAATCCTCCAAATATTCCAAGTGAACCGGATAGTTTTTTTGTCTGCTTCGTTTTTTCCCTCTCTTTTTTGTAATCGTGTTCAATCATATCCTCGAGGAGCTCAAGTCTCATTATCTGACCATCTACATCCATATAACCGATTATACTTCCAAGTCTGCTCACATGCTCCATATATGTACTTCCAAATCTGCTTTCTGCTCTAAGCTTATCCATACTTCTGCCCCATGCATCCTGAAATGAAATAACATGATTACTATTTAATAACTCTGCCATATTATTGCAGAAACCACCAATTGTACCATCAAGACGTGGTGCCATATCGGCAAATGCTTCCGGCAAATCATTTACAGCATATTTCAGCTCACTTTTTACAAGTCTTATCATAGATAAAAGCTCTGCAAGCTCTCTTGCTAGCATTTCCTGATTATAAGCAATTGTTTGTCCAATTCCACATGAAGCAGTTATAATAATTACTCCTCCAATAAGCTTAATTAACAAATTTGTCGCCTCCATATATTACAGAGCCACGCCCATCAAATATTGCCTGCACCTCACCTGGTCTTCTGGCTCCATGAAGTACAATATATCTCTCAAACACTCTCTCATCAATAAGCTTTCTTATGCCGGGTCTTGTCTTAATATCATCAACACTATTACCATGAATAGTAGCAATAATCTTACATCCGCAATTAATTACATCATATACAGCCTCTATATCCTTATACCCACCAAGCTCATCCACCGCGATTACCTGTGGCGACATGGACCTGATAAGCATAAGCATTCCATGAGCCTTAGGACACCCATCAAGTATATCTGTTCTAATTCCAATATCATTTTGCGGAACGCCCTTATAACATGCACCAATCTCACTTCGTTCATCCACAACACCAACCGTCATTCCGGGTAATAAATCACTTCCATCAGACAGACTTCTTATAATATCTCTTAACAGGGTTGTTTTTCCGCATCGCGGTGGCGAAATAATAAGTGTATGTGCAATCTCGCTTTTTAATGAAATAAAGGGCATAACCTTATGGCTACAGCCCTTTATCTCATGTGACACTCTAATATTAATAAATGAAATATGCCTGACACATTTAATATTGTCATTTTCCAGAATAACCTTACCGGCAAGTCCTATTCGATGTCCGCCCTGAATCGTAATAAAGCCCTGTCTAATGTCATCCTCATATGCATATAAAGAATAATTGCTTATATATTCCAGCGTATCATTAACATCAGCTACTGTTACAACAACTGCCATTCTCCGTGTATCCCTTATCCGTCCATCCTCAGATACAAAATACTCCTTATTACAATATATTATTATAAATGGTTCATTTACACGAAGTCGTATCTCCTGCAAATATGACCAGTTAATATCTGTCTTGCTAAGAATACTTCGTAATCTCTCCGACAGGATTCTAAGTATTTCATTTTCAAGAACATTATGAATGCTTTTACCCTTGGGCATAATCAGCAGATTGTCCATATGTATATTACCCCTTTCAGCCTACAACGTCATATATAATATATATTCAAGACTGCAGTTATATATGCATCAAACTAATTCGAAACATACGAAACTAAGCTGACCTACTGATATATGCTGTGAAAGGACAGCATCCTTAGCAGAGCTTTATTTGGATGAATTTCCAATTATACAAAAAAAGAAGCCGATAAACAAATATCAGCTTCTATAATAATAAACGTATACAAAATATAAAACAAAAAACTATACTCTTGAGAGATACTCTCCTGTTCTTGTATCAATCTTGATTGTATCACCTTCATTAACAAAAAGTGGTACGTAAACAGTAGCACCTGTTTCAACTGTACAAGGCTTTGTAGCACCTGTAGCTGTATTACCCTTAACACCAGGCTCGCACTCTGTAATAAGAAGTTCTACAAAAAGTGGTGGCTCAATGGCAAATACTGAACCATTATGTGAGCAAACCTTACATTCATCATTCTCCTTAACAAACTTAAGTGAGTCACCTATAATATCTGAACTAATAGGAATCTGGTCATATGTCTCAGGGTCCATGAAGTAATAGAGCTCACCATCATTATAAAGATACTGCATGTCCTTTCTCTCAATATGAGCCTTAGGGAAAGACTCAGTAGGACGGAAAGACTTCTCTACAACACCGCCACTCTTGATATTCTTAAGCTTTGTTCTAACAAATGCTGCACCCTTACCAGGCTTAACATGTAAGAACTCTGTTATTACAAAAATATTACCCTCAATTTCAACAGTAACACCATTTCTAAAATCACTTGCCGAGATCATCTCTGCCATAACAATATAATCCTCCTTAATAAATAAGCTTCTTGTCACATTTTATAATATATATCGCAATATTTCAACTATTTTTTACCAGCCACGAAAACATAACAAATAACAACGCATAATAGCCCCGGTAAATCAGCTATAGATTATGTCATATAACATTATACTATTATCAGATCCTTTTCTGATGAAGTGAGATTAGTATAACCATTTTCAGTAACTACAATCAAGTCCTCTATTCTAACACCAAACTGTCCCGGAAGATATATTCCGGGCTCAACAGTAAGCACCATACCGGGTACAAGCGTAGTATTACATTTCATTGAAAAGCGTGGTTCCTCATGAATAAATAATCCTACTGAATGACCAAGTCCATGTCCAAAGCAATTACCATAACCTGCATCACGAATAATATCTCTTGCAAGCTTATCTATCTCATTACATTTCATACCGGGCTTTATTGCCTTAAGTGCTTCTTGCTGAGCCTTAAGTACAATATCATAGATACTTCTTTGCTTGGCAGATACATTTCCAATTGCAACTGTCCTGGTCATATCTGAGCAATAGCCCTGATATATACATCCAAAATCCATTGTAACAAAATCACCGGCTTCAAATGCTTTATCAGTCGGAATAGCATGAGGCATTGATGAATTCTTACCTGATGCCACTATTGTATCAAAGCTTAATGCCTCTGCTCCATTACTCTTCATATAATATTCAAGCTTTAGAGCAATCTCCTTCTCAGTAACACCCGGTTTTATATATTTAAGAATATAAGAAAATGCTTCGTCGCCAATCTTCTCTGCCATTCTTATATTCTCAATTTCCTCTTCATCCTTTATCGCTCTTAGCTTATCAATACTATCATCAAGTCCTATAAAGGTTATGCCGTCAAGTCTCTTGCTAAATTCTTCATATAATCTATATGAAATACTTTGATTCTCAAACCCTATTCGTTTAATGTCATCAGCTAATAATTCTGCCAGCTTCTTTGCATATCCGTCAGATGTAATATCTACACATTCCGATATTGGACTTTCAAGTATCGCCTGTTCAGTATATCTTGAATCTGTAAGTATATACCTTCCATATTTTGTATATAGATACATACCCTCGCCACGGTAACCTGTAATATAACGCATATTATATCTGTCAGTAATTAATATAGCATCTATTTCCTTTGACCTTCTAATATCCTCAAGCCTTTGATAATCCATCTACTATCTCCCTTGCAATATCAACTACACTGACACCACTAACTTGAATAGAGATATCAGCAACACTCTCATATATTGGTTTTCTATAATTTATCAGTTCCATTATCTTCTTATCAGGATTCTCACCCTTAAGCAATGGTCTTGTTGTGTCACCGGATAGTCTCTTTATTACTTCTGCTGCTTCAACATCAAGATATATTACCCTTCCAAGTCTGCAAAGCAACTCCTTATTATCATCACGAAGAGGCAAACCCCCACCGGTTGAAATAACAGCATTTGACAGCTTATCTGTAAGCTCTGTCAGTATATCATTTTCCAGCTGTCTGAAATAATCTTCTCCATGAGTTTCGAATATACTACTTATTGACATACCGGCTCTCTTCTCAATTAATTCGTCTGTATCAACAAATGTATATCCATATTTATCTGATATATATTTTCCAACTGTTGTTTTGCCACAGCCCATAAAGCCCGTCAGTATTATATTATTTCTTGTAGCCTTAAGAAGCTTCTCATACACAATATCAGCAATATCCTCAGATATTGATATATCATTCCACAACTCATATGCAATTATTCCCTGATATAACAGCATTTTGAGTCCATTGTATGCCTTAGCACCTGCCGTATGACATTTCTTCATAAATGCTGTTTCGAAAGGATTATATATCAGGTCAATTCCTATATCAACAAGACCATAAAAATCATCCTCCATAATAACAGCATTATTATCATTGGGATGAAGCCCTATTGATGTAGATTGAAATACTATATATTTCTTTTTATCGAGCTTCTTATAATCCTCTAAGGTCATTGCACTAATGCATTTCCTGCCAAACAAATCATTCAAATAATCAGCAAGCTCTGTTGCCTTTGATAGTGTTCTGTTAAGTATAAATATATTAGAAGCAGATTCCTGCATGCACATATATGCAACTGATTTAGCTGCACCGCCTGCACCTAAGATAATGATATCCTTATTATTAAGCTCTATACCATAAGATTTTACTTCTCTAAGAAGTCCCGGCATATCGGTATTATATCCTTTATATCCATTATCTGTACGTACGAGAGTGTTTACAGCACCGATTTCAAGTGCCGCCTTATCAATATCACACAGATAATCCATAACATGACTCTTATGAGGAACAGTCATATTAAGACCTAATATATTAAGCTCATATGCACCTCGTACTGCATTCTCTAATCCAAATTTTGTTGTATGAAACGGAACATACACCGCATCTATATTAAGTATACTACTAAGTGTATTATGAATTAGTGGTGACAACGTGTGCTCTACAGGATCGCCGCATAATCCTATAAGTCTTGTTCTTCCTGTAATATTCAACCTATTATCCTCGCCTTCTTCAAAAGAGGCAGGTATTGCTACCTGCCTCTCAAATAATCATATATTATTCAATTATTATGACAGAACAATTTTCTTAGCTTCAATTGCATCAATTGGAGCATCGTTCTGAGTCAAATTAAATAACGGATCAGAAGCCTTAACCTTAATCATAACATATACAGGCTTCTTACCTCCCTGATAATATGCCTCAACAACAATGTAAGTGTAATTACCACCGTATGGTTGGAAATATGAATCCTGAAGAGTAAGATTATTAGCAGTATTGGTGTTTCTAACCTGTTGCATAAACTCAGTTACGTCTTCACCAATATTATCAATTGTCATAATCATCTGATCAGTATCAGCATTATAACCAGGACGATTTGTAAAGTCACTATCATCATAATCAAGGTCATAATAGATATTAACATGAGTTACTACCTGTTCATCAGGAATTCTAATCTTCATATCAAAGTTAGGCGTAGCAGTCTTGCTATCTACTGATGTAGTATATACATTCTTGCCATACTTCTCTCTGATTTCAGCATCCTTAGCCATCTCATCCTTATATTCAGTATCAGGATCATAAATCTTAATTGTAGGAGCAGGCTGTACAGCAGCCGCACTATTAACAATTACATTGATGAACAACTTACGCTCATCATTATTCTTTGTCTTATCACCTGTTACAGATGTATGACCGGCACCACAATATGTTACAGCACCTGAACCATATGCTGAAGTATAAATGAAGTAGCTCTCCATTGCATCATATGGGTCTGCAGCATACATTGAAGATTTTGCTTTTCTATTTGAAACATTGTTACATCCTGCAAGAGTATACCAAACCTTAGTATTGGAGTTCTCAAGGTCAAGTGAATATGCCTGCTGGTGTGTACCTGAAATATTAAGTGATGCACCAATACCAAATGGATATAATGTTACAAGACCTTCATTAAGCTGACTTGCTTTCGCAGTCTGTGATAAGTCTGTCTCATCATGATTACCATCTCTTACTGTCTTCCTAACAGCATCATTAACATCCATACATGCATAAATGTAATTCAAATACTTTCCGTCTCCCATTGACTTATCCATTGCATAATACATAGAAGACATTGACATTGCACTAATCTTCCAACCGGATGATGGTACCTGACTAGCATTACCTGACTGAGCTGAATTTGCTATATTAAGCTTCATACTATCATACAATCCGGCTGTCTGCTTTACACCAGGATTGTTAGCATATGGCGTCAGATAGTATAAATCAGAATTTGGTGATTTGTACTCTAAATCAGTAATTGAATCACCATATATAGGTTCACCGCCAGCAACAGCTTCATGATAAATATAACCACTAGTTCCAGCATTAGCAGCTTGTTTCTTGAAATATCCATATCTGTTTACAGTATCATTTTCAATAAATCCAAGTTTTTCAAATTGTATTTCATCCTGCCATACTAATACATCACTAACTGTAGTTCCAGCATCAAAATGCTTCTTAACCATTTGATTCTGTTTCTGAACATTTCCATTGTTATCAACTACATCAATATTTCCCTTAACACTCTCCCATGAGCTATCATTCTGATGTTTCCAGCTGTAATCGTATACATCACAAGATTCTGTTAATGTTCCACTAAATGAGCTATATCCAGCCGGCCAACTAGTTTTTCCATTCATATCAACATAAATGTAACCATCCTCAGAAAGTGTGCCGTAAACAACTCCTGCTGGAATACTCTTAGTATAACCCTTTATTGTAGGAATAGACAAAGAGGTATAACTATTCTGCTGATTTGTCATATCAATGTGGAATCTATTCATTCCAACTACATCAAGCAATGTTGTTGTAAGGTTATAAGCACCATAATTATAATATGGAGTCATAGTATCATGGAAGAAGAATAAATCTCCACCGGCTGCTACATAAGACTTAATATATTCACATGTCTTAGGTGAAAGATCAACTGCAAAGTTACCAAAGTCATCTGAAGGACCAAGTACTAAGATTGAATACTGCTTCTTAAGGAAGTCAGCACCATATGATCTTCTAAGGTATGTTTGATATTTGTCTCTTGCATCTAGCTCTGCATTCTTAGCATCACGGTACTTAATGAATAAATCACCAAATGTACCATATGCACTAAAGTCAACACCTGAATCTCCGGCAGCATTAGAGAAATACTTTAGGAAAATCATATAGTATTCTCCGGATTTAATAGCTGTCTGATATAATTCAATTAACTGTGCTGTTGTACCATTTCTAACAGGTCCTAATAATGTCTTACCCTGATTCCCTTTTGTTCCATACTTAGCAGTATCTACCTTGGTACCATTCAAATGAGCAATAGCACCATTAAGGAAATCATCAATATTTTTCTTAGGAGTAATAACATTACCTGATGCAGTATTATAAGCTGTAAAAGCATCATTAACCATTTCCTTGTATTCAGCCTTTGTATAGCCATCTACCTTACCGCCATTTTCAAGGATTTCAGCTTCTGCTACCCATGTGTCAAGACAACTATATGCACCTGAAACATTATCAACTGTCTTAAACGATGTCTTATTAGCATTTGCTACTACCATATCAAGATTAATATCATAATCATCTGTAATTGCATCTGCAAGATTTGAGAACCAGTCATCATCACTTCTGTCATAATCATATTCAACGATACCAAATCTGTTCTCATGACGTCCAAGTGCTGCACACTGCTTAAGATTCATAGCAGAGTCAAATCTTACATCATCAGCAAGGCCATTATAATACATAATCTTATGACCCCATTGTGACTCTATATCAAAATAGAGCATATCAGGCATTGTCTGGTAATCAGCATCCTGACCTTTAGTCATAGTCTGAATCTGAAGGACATTAATCGGAGCCTTTCCATCAATAGTTTTCACAATCTTGCTTACACCTGAAGCTGTTGCTACTACTATACCATCAGCATCAGATATCTCTAAGTACCAAGAAGCTGAACCGAAGAATGTTTCATCAAGATTAATAGTAACCTTAGTTGATTCACCAACAGTTACACTTCCTGTCTCATGATAATCATTATCTTCGTCAAAGGCACAGTTCTTATCCTTATCAACATATAAATCGAATTTATATGTTTCCTGACTACCATTTACAGTAAATTCAAATGGTAAGCTTGTTGTCTTTAGATATGTACTTGTAATTCCCTGTACATACTTAGTTGGCTTATTAAGAAGCGTTAATCTTGTTCTTGTTGCAGAATTCTTAACAAGATTCTTCATCATATCACAGTTTGAATCAGAAGGTACTACAGCATATTTTTTAATAACAGTATTATCATTATTATACCATGCATTTGTTTGAGCCTTTGAATCAAGCATTATATCTCCGTTTGGAGCCACAGTATAAACAGTATTACCAAATATACCATCAACATTATCAATTTTCTTTTCAGCAGAAGGGTCAAATCCCCAAACTACATTAGAGCCTGTTGTTCTCTTAGTATATATATCGCCTAACAGCTTATATACTCTTGATGAAGGATCAAGATACATATTACCTCGAGAAAAGCCTCCGTCATCCTCATACCAGTATCCACTAAGAAGCAAAGCCTTTGACAGCTTGGTAGCACCACCGCTTACATTATATCCGTTCATTTTCTCATAAACAGACGTAAGCTCTTTACTTACCATAATAGGTCTTCCTGATGCAACATAATCAGAAAGCTGCTGATACTTATTATATGTTAAATCATTACCGTTTTCAGGCATGTAAACATTTGATGCACCATTATAAAGACCTGTCGCCATAACAGGTTTTTGCTCAATAGTACTATTTGCTTTTACAAGCTGTAACATACCAGTATGTGTATACATAATAAATGTCGGTATACCATAACCAATTGCCTTTGAACCAGTACCATTACCTATTGGATTATAAGCATATACTTCATCCAGGCTTCTATCCATAGCACTGAAATCACCACCAAGATATACTAAATCATATGTTGCCATAATATCATCAGTCATACCAACAAGTGCTTCTGTTGAAACCTGAGTAAGCTCTATATCACCATATCTGATTCCTAAATCTCTAAGAGCATAGGCTACTTTAGCTTTAGTTAAATCAAAATCGTAATACTCAGTTGTAAGACTCGGCAATTCTTCTTTAGCTTTACCAAGTACTACATCAGAAGGAATAGTATAGTAATTTCCTGTAAAGCTCGTTCCATCACTATGCTTAGTATATGCTGAGCCACCACTGCTCTTTTCAGCAAGCTCTACATCTATCGGATAATCAGGCTGAATCTCAAGTACTCTGAACTTGTTATCAGCTCCGTCACGATATACACCAGCATTTATAATATCTGCGATAGCCTTAGCAGATGGGCTGTCAATTATTGGAGATGGGGTGTCGCCTCCATTGCCAGGGCCATCACCTGAACCTACCCCATCACCAGCTTCAGAACTTACGATAAAATAAACACCAGCCTCAACAGCTTTACAAAGTAAATTATAAGCTTCCTGACCAATTTCATCAGAATATGAACCCTGATCAATAAAGATGAAATCAAATTCTGAAAGGTCAAGAGTATCAAATCCTTGTAATCTCTTTACCTCTTCTGCCACATAAGCATCATGAAGACTGGTAATATAAGCATTTACAGAATCCTCATCAGCAAGCATCATCATCTCGTATAATTTTTCATCAGAATAATTATCCGGGTCCTCTGCTACCTTAGCAATATAATCAGCAAGAGTATTAACTAAAGTATAGTCATATGTAGGACCTTCGGTCTCTGCCGGGTCTTCTCCTGCCGCTGGATCCTCTCCTGCTGCCGGGTCTTCTCCTGCTGCTGGGTCTTCTCCCTCTGCCGGGTCTTCTCCTGCTGCTGGGTCTTCTCCCTCTGCCGGGTCTTCTCCTGCTGCTGGGTCTTCTCCCTCTGCCGGGTCTTCTCCCTCTGCCGGGTCTTCTCCTTCTGCAGGATCTTCTCCTTCTGCAGGCTCATCAGATGATACTACATCAATTGCAAAATCATAAAGTGATTCGGTATTTCTGCCTATCGTATACTGAGAATAATCAAAATCATCATCAACGGCATTAAGAACTACATCATATGTATAATCTGGATTTAATCCTAAGAATTCATACTTATATGTTGCATAATACTTTGTATCATCATCAGTCTCTCCGGCAACCTCAGTAATTGTATAGTATTTATCATTTGTACTATCAAGCTCGAATGCACATAATGTGCCTTCATCATCAAGAGCAACCGGATGGCTTACACCATCTTTACCACGTGCTATTAATATTACCTGCCATCCATCAAGATTGATATAATTCTCACTATCCATATCAGGAACTATTGCAATAGAGCCTGAAACAGATGTAACATCTACATCCTTATAGTATGATTTTGACATATACATATTGTCAAATGAAGATCCCTTAGTAACTGCATCCATAAATTTACTTGAATTTAAAAGATACAAATCTGCACCACTTGGTACATATGGGTTATCAACATTTGCACCAGTATAGTAAAGAAGCTTTGTTAATTCGCTACCGCAATCCTTATTAGGATGATTAGCAACAGCCTCCCATCTTGTCTTATCAGCGCTTAATACATAATCGCTAGATGAAAACTGTTTATTTGAATTGAAATCATCTGCCTTAAATGTATTAAACATCGTACTATCAGCATTCTCTGAAATAACAAGAATCTTAGCATTATCAAAGTTCCATTCCTGTCTGTCTGCAGTATTGCTACCTGTCACTTTAGAAGTATCAGGCTTAGAATAAGCTGAATCAGAACCGGCAGGAACATTATTGCTTACTAAGTCTTCAAGTGTCATTTCATTATCATACCACTTATAGTAGGTTGCATTCTTGATATAATCATTACCACCGGCTGCTGCATCACGCTCAGCTGTAAGAATAAAATCAGAAATTGTCTTTGTTGTTGAAGGCATATCAGGAATTGTAATTCCATTTTCTTCAGCCTCCTCATAAAGCTTCTTGAATAACTGATCATCAGTTGCAAGAACATTATCATATCTGGCAACTGATTCCTTAGTAATAAGCTTATATGCAAGAGTACCCATTCTATAAGTATCATTATTACCAACTATTGTTGAAGGATTATCTACACATAATGCTTTAATACAGATAGCAATAGGATGTCTGTCAGCAGATGCATAAGCATCAAGGAAATTATAAACATCCTCACTAATATCTGCATTTGCATTTGCATAATCTGATGCACTAGATGCATAGATATAGATAAAATCTGCTTCAGAAAGTATCTTCTGAGCATTATTATTCATTGAGTTAATATCATCAACTGTTACAGAAGTAAGCTGTACAGCTCCCTGAGCCATGTCTGCTGTCTGAATTGTCTTATATCCATTAAATACAGCAAGTCTGAAATACTCTTTTCCGTATACATACTTCCATAAATATGAAGTATCCTTCCAGGTAGTTTCCTTTGTAACATCTCCCTTATATCCTGAAGCAGTAACCTTTGATCTAAGATCATTATCAGCTTTTGCTACTCCTGATAAAGAATTAGGAAGAATCTGTACAACACGGAATTTATCCTCTCCTGTAGCCTTAAGCCCTGCATTATTAGAATTAATAACAGCAAGGTCGATATTAGTATATCCGGTAAAGCTGGTATTAGTTGTTGTACCGGCATTACCACTTGACGGAGAGCCTGAATTAGCTAATGTATAATTTACAAATATAGAACATACTATAAGTGCAAATATAATAGCAATTGATGATAATATAACTTTTTTATTCTTATTAAACACCATTCGTCCCTCCTCTTACCATTCATGTTTTTTAAGAACATATGAGTTTCTAAGACTTACAACTCCGCCTAAATCATAGGTAACATTAGCTTTAGAATCCTTGAAATCAAGTAATATCGCTATTGTGCCTGTTTCAGCATTAACCTGTAATCTGAAATTCTCAACATTCATACATAATATATTCCCATCCTTATCACTATAATCATACATATACTGTGTATGCTGTGTAGGATTAAAACCTGCTTCATCAGAAGAAATTCTATAAATATATATATTCTTCTTTGTTTTATCATATGATAACGTACAATATGTGTATATATTATCACCTGTACTACTATCTATCCCTGATGCATATTTGATAAATAAATGCTCTATATCAATATATGTTTGTTCATCAGTAGAAGGTGAAGCAGTATCAAGGAATGGCTTAATATCAGCAATATCATAACAAGGATACATAGTCACATAATATCCTGATTTCACTAATCTCTGCGTTCTTACAGCAACACCGCCATTCTTAACAAGCTGACCTGAAGCATCCTTACTATCCTCAGTCCCATCAGAACCAGGAATAAGGAAGTTCGAATGCTCTACCTTACTATATGATAATACACCACTTGATGTAGTACCAATATATGCATCTCCATGAATTCTGACATCACTTGCTGCCATTAACATCTCTGCTATTGTATCATATGTCTCAGTTGCCTGAGTTTGAAGCTTCTTTCTTGAGCTTATCTTTCTATTGGAGGTCACAGTTGAACCTATTAATGACGTTACCGCTACCATGAATATAGCAAGTATAGCCATATAAAGTATAAGCTCAATGAATGTGAAACCCCTGTTATCAGTCTTTTTCAACATTCACACCTCCTATTTACCAAAGTAATGGCTGCCTGAAGATTTATTTAATGTAATTCTTCCAACAGATTTATTACTACCGTATTTATTAAACTCATATAAACCTTCGCCCGATAATACCGAACCATCTGATTTCTTAAACTTTATTATCATATCACCTGTAAGCTTTGTTGCAGAGCCACCAGGTTCAGTATAATAAATGTCTACTCTGTTCAAGCTAGCTTCAGCACTTGTTGATGTCTGAGACCACTTTGCAGTAGTTCCATCAGATGAAGTACCATAATATATCTTATAGCCTTCTCCTTCTCTTTTAAGAAGAATTGCATTATCACCATCCTGAGATTTTGTTCTCATGGATAATGCTGAAAGCTCGGTATCAAAATTCTGCATAGCTGCAGTTGCTTTTGATGTACTAATTGCACTAATAGTAAATCCGGCAAGACCGGTAAGTACTGCTATAATACCAATTACTATTATCAGCTCAACTAAGGAGTATCCACTATTATTATTTAATAATCTGTTCTTCATATGATACCCCCTACTCTACATTTCTCTTCCAGTTTTCAAATACAAGAATATCCTGATATGAAATATCTGAAATAGAAGCTCCTGTAACTGCTGCAACATTCTCCTTACCAACTGCCTGATATTTTATTAATATTGACTTAGTAATAAGACTAACATCATCAGTTCTCTCAGCACAAGATGCTAAAAGATTGACAATATATGTTGGATCAGCAGACATTGTTATGTTGTAGTGGCATTTAAGCTTTGAGCCGGTAATAATAAGACCTCTGAAGGATTTTACTGTATCATCAAAAGTAACATCACCACCAGCGATAATAATTCCCTGAAGAGAACCATCTTCATTTGATGTACTAAGAGTAACATTACCCTTATTTACAATTACTATGCTATCGCCAATATTTTCATTGATAGAAACATTATTAGCAAATATATACTTGTAATTTACATAATTGTGAAGAGGAGTAATACTGTAATCATATGAATATGTCTTAGTATCCTTATCATAATTATATAAATACTTACTACCTGCTTTTGTATACTTTGCAATATCCCAAGCATTAATATCAAGCTTTGTTGTCTCGTCAGTTCTGTCAGCAACAGAAAGATGATCCTTCATATTAATGTACATATATGTAAGGAAGTTACTGGTTTTCTCTTCCGGAGTATATGCTGTTCTGTTTACCGGAGCATTAAGATTAGGGTCTATTGACAACATAGCTGATGAATTCTTAAGTCCTTCATATGTAATATTATTCTGCTGTGTACCGTTATTACCAAGTAACATAGCAAAAGTCTTAGAAGATGCTGCGTTCTTAAGTGCGATATCAACATCAAGTGTTGTATCAGCTGATGACTTATAGAATAATGAGCCATCATTCTTCTGATATGTAAGAGCACCATTTGTATTAACACGTGAAGTATCAATTTCAGTATTAGCAGGAGCAGGCATAACAAGCTTTACTTCAAACTCTTCGTAATTAGTTACATTATAGAGCTTACCTGTAATAGCTTCACCATATCCACTATTAAACATATCATAATACTTCTCAGCAAATTCCTCAGCATTGCCGATCCCATCACCATCAGCATCACCATCTTCAATATAGAGATAGTAATAATCATGACCGGAAACTGTCTGTTTAATTGCAGTAATCTGATCAGCACTATCAAGAAAATCTTCATATAATTCTCTCATAGTTGCATCATTACCAAAGGTAGTTGGAAATCTAAGCTTACATGTTGTAATTCCTGTATCAGCATCTACTACTTCACTATCTGCTACAGGCTCCCACTGAGTTAAGAATATAAGCTGGTTAGACTTAACATCAAGAGACTGACCTGTTGAATAATCCTTAAGCGATGTGAAAGCAAAATCAGCATCCTTATCAACAGTTATACTTGTATCATTAGGATCTACTGTAGATGCAGCAACCTTTGAAAACTCAATATAAGACTTACCGGCAATATAAAGAGAATCAAGATTCTTAAAATTAAGAGTTGAGTTCTTACCATTTACTATAACTGCACTATCACTAAAGTGTGATCTTAAATCATAGCCTGTTGCAAGCCAACCCTTTTGCTTCAGATATTTAATACTTCTAACGTCATTAGCAGCATAACTATATCCAAAATATCTACCCTTTGTAAATGTAAGGTTAGACTTCTCTGCATTAAGCTCTGTATCATCATATACATATGCATTAGCAGCCGCTGTAATATTACCACCCTTTGTTCCTGCAATAATAATATTATCAGTCCAAAGCTCTGATAATAATGAAGAACGTCCGGAGAGTGTAATATTAGAACCATTGAAGGCAGCAAGAGAACCCGGACATATAATTACGTCAGATTTCATAGTAAGCTTAGTCTTGTCACCTTCAGCATAGATTCCTGAATAAGCACTCCTATTAGTAGAGCCCCATTTAGTTGTCTTTGCTTTATCATACTCACCGGTAACCTTAGTTGCATCAGATTTATTATAATCTTTATTATAGTAATCAGAAGCAGCATATATATTACCTTTAATAGAAACCTCAGTACCAGTCTTCTTCTCATCTGTAATCTCTATACCTGCATCAGCAAGAATAGCATACTCATAGAGACTGTCTGTAGCCTTATTTGCAATATCAAAAGACACATTATACTCAGGCTCTGTAAGAACAATATCTGTTGTAATTGATTGTTCATATGTTCCAGCTGTTGTTCCAGCTGTTGTACTATCTAAAGTAATACTTCTCTTAACACATACATTCTTAAATGACATCTTCTTAACAGCATCAAGGCTAAAGCCGGATTCTTTATAATTGACCTTACCCTTCTTCTGTATCATCTTCTTGCCGTTAACATCTTCATAAATAACAGATAAATTATTTGTATCAAGTGTAACATTATTATCTGAAATATATGATCTAAGTGTCTTAGTCATAGAATCAAAGGTTTTATAGTTATTATCTGTAGTAATACCTCTCATGAAGAGCTTCTTAAACAAATCATTAGCCTCTTCATTAGTAAGATTTGTATACTCTTCTTTCTGGTCATCATATACTACTACGAGCTCAGCTGTTGTTGTATATGCGGAATATAGATACTCGTTAGTTGTAGCTCCTATACCTGCATATATTTCATCCATAGCCTTCTCAACACTATAAAAGTTGTTAAGCGAATTCACCTTATAGAACTTAAGCTTATACGTCATCATAGCTCCGAGTAACAGAGCAGATACTAATATGCTTAAGAAGGTTGTAGTAACAATAACAAGAACAAAACTGGAACCATGATTATTATGCTTATGAAGCATATTTTTTAACTTCTTAATCATTTATTAATTCCCCCTTGTTCCTTCTATTGTAGTTTTATGTCCTTCACTGTCAGTAAGTGTAATGCTGATATCATATAAATATACTGAATCATTCTCATCCTCAGATATATCCATTACATCAATTACCTTATTATCTTCAGTTGAAGCTTTCTTCTTATATGTAGGGAAGTTTGAATATACCTTAACCTTGTCAAGATCACCTTTTTCAAGACTAACTCTTACATTAACCTGTCTCTGGGTTGTTGTAAATGAGCTCTTATAAACAAGCTGGTTAAGATTAGTGACTCCAAACTGTTTACATATAATATCTTTGTAATTTTCGTTAATATCAGAAGCTGTTTCGAATAAATATACCTTAGGAACAAGTCCTTCAGTCTTTATTGAATTATCAATTTCTATATTAATGTAGTCATTAGGACAATACTGTCCATTGCATATTGCAGGAGCATATAAAAGATATATAGGTGGGAGCTCATCATAGCTCTGACTATATACAATACCATTGCCATACTCAGCAACAGGAAGAAATACATTCTTATCATTCTTCTTATACTCCGTTGCAACGAAACCGATATTAGTCTTATCTACATATCTTACAGAACCCTCTATAAGATACTTAGAACCGTCTTTTTTAATTGATATAGTTGTATACTTATCAAACATATCATTCTTAAAATAATCCTGTCCCGATAAGTACTGACTATAGTAAACATCATTATCCTTAAGAATATCAAGCTTTGTATCCTTAAAATAAGCTGATGCCTGATTATCAAGATTATTGCCTTCTACGCCACTACCCTGACCGGTATAAGTCGCACCTGATATAATAGCAACCTGTTTATTATCAAGATTTCTAATGGTGCCCGTAGCCGGTTTAGTTGTTATAGCATTGCCATTCTTGTTCTTCTTATATGTATCATTTTCTTTATCGTATACATAACCCTTTGAAGA
>JAEDHX010000023.1 GCA_016296785.1 Coprococcus sp.
ATGTTGCTTGAAATGTTTATTATCACTCTGCGTTATAAACTCGTGCCAATTGGCAATGGCCAGAGTGACAGCATCAGGTAACAATATCCAATTGGCACTCAAACACATAACGCAGAGCGAATCATATTCAAGCAACATGATAATGATATTGCACAAATCTTCCAAAAGTTATACGAAGGGCAGTATATATGCGCCATAAAGCAAAGCACCTTCATGAATAAGGAATATTCTCCATGGCGGCAAGCTACGGAGCGTTAGTTGTAGGGCCGCGGGACCTGTCCGTGCCTGACAGTTTTCACTTTATAAAAGCTTTACAGATGTATTAGCAATAAATTTGAGCGTAATATAAACATACTGTAATACAAATACACCCTATAATACGAAAGACATTTCCTGAAATACTATTTTATATTTCTATATTGCAATTCTAGGAAATATTATAAATATTTTAAGTATTATGATTATGCTGATTTGTTATCTCTCTATTCTCTCTTTGTATCTATATATTATTTCGCTTGTATAACCATCCAATACCCATACCCTAACATAATCCTGCCGGGCAGCAGGGCAGGTCCCGCGTCTACTAAGCTTAGCCATGGACAGAACTTCAAAAGGGTGGAGTAGTATAGATTGTTTTGAGGATATTATAATACGTTGGTACTTAACGAATAGCGACGTTAGTCGTTATGAGTTTAGTACCATTACGTATTATACTAAAGCGCAAGCGGTCCGAAAAACAACTATACTACTTCCCCTTCGAAGTTCGTCCGGTTTTTTAGCCGCGGGACCTGTCCCCGTGGCGAGATTGCATTTTAGTGGGGATAGTGATATTCTTGTGTGTGGTGAAGTAATGGTAGGAAGGAGTGGTTTGATGATAATAGATACACATACTCATGTTTATCCGGATAAGATTGCGGAAAAGACGCTTGAATTGCTTACGGGTAGAGCAGGAACGGCGGCACATACGGACGGAACCTATGATGGACTTAAGAGGTCGATGGAAGTAGCTGGTGTTGATGTGTCAGTAGTGCTTCCTGTTGCGACATCTGCTAAGCAGTATGAAAGAATAAATGAAAATGCTTATAGAATTAATGAGCGGTTTGGTGAGACCGGCATAATGTCATTTGGCGGAATTCATCCTGAAAATGAGAACTATAAGGAGATACTTAATGATATTAAGAGCAAGGGACTTAAGGGAATAAAGCTTCATCCCGATTATCAGGATGCTTATATGGATGATATAAGATATAAAAGGATTATTTCTTATGCGACAGAGCTTGATTTGGCAGTTGTTGTTCATGCGGGGCAGGATATTGGTCTGCCGGATGATATTCATTGTACAGTAGATATGCTCGTAAATGTGATAGATGAGGTCAAACCGACGAAGTTCATACTTGCGCATCTTGGCGGCTGGCAGAACTGGGATGGGGTATATGAAAAGATATGTGGAAGAAATGTCTATCTTGATACGGCATTTGCATATGGACAGATAGATTATCTTGATGGATATGCGCATAGATGGAAGCTTGCCACAACAGAGCAGTTTGTAAAAATAATAAATAAGCATGGAGCTGACAAAATATTGTTTGCAACTGACAGCCCGTGGGCTGATCAAAAGAAGAGTATTGAGGATATTTATGGCCTTCCGGTGGATGAAGATACGAAAAAAATGATTTTAGGTGAAAATGCCAAAAAATTATTGTGCGTATAGCACAAAAAAGTGAGAAAAAATCAAAAAAATTCGAATTAACTATTGCATTACATTTAATAATATGTTACATTTTTGTTACGGGATAATAATATATCATAAACCGCATTTGTTTTTTTTCACAAAATATTTATACAGGGAGATGCTAAACGCCCTATTAGCATCTCCTTTACTTTTTATTGTATATAAGCAAAAAAAAGAAGAACCAAATTGGTTCTTCTGAGCTGGGCTACAAGGATTCGAACCTTGAAAATGCTGGAGTCAGAGTCCAGTGCCTTACCGTTTGGCGATAGCCCAATGTTTTCAACAGATGCTATTATATATGAACACAATATGAAATGCAAGTGTTTTTTAAAAAAAAATAAAAAAAACTATGAGGTAACTTGTCAGAAGCAGAAAAATATATTATAAATTATAGGGTAGATATAAAAGGTAGATATATAATATTTTTATATTATTCTATCAGATGGCAAAATATGTATACGTATATTTAGGTAAGTAATTGGTGAATTATTATGTACAGTTATGATGCAATAGTAAGATATAGTGAAACAGGAGGCAGTCTAAAGGCAAATGCTGCGACAATAGCTAATTATTTCCAGGACTGCGCAATTCTTCATTCTGAAGAAGTTGGCATTGGACTTAATTACCTTGAGGAACATCACAGAGCATGGTTTCTTGTTTCGTGGCAGATATATATTGACAGATATCCCGTGCTCGGAGAGAAGATTACAGTCAGAACATGGCCATATGGATTTAAGGGTTCGCTTGGCTTTAGAAATATAGAGATTCTTGACAGTGAGGGTAATAGTATAGTTAAGGCTGCAACAATGTGGAGCTATGTTGATACTGAGGCTATGCGTTCAATGAGAATTGAACAGGAGGTTGCTGAGGCATATCCTATTTACCCTAAGCTTGACATGGAATATGCATCGAGAAAGATAGATTTATTTGAGAATCATCAAATGCTTGATACCAGAACTGTAATGGCATATCAGATAGATTCAAATAACCATATGAATAATGAAGCATACATAGCGCTTGCACTCGAGTATGCAGATAATGCATCAGAGATTAAATGTGTAAAGGCAGAATATAAGAAACAGTTTATGAAGGATGACAAGATAGTAATTAAGAAAGCTGTATACGATAATAAGCAGCAGTTTATACTGTGCGATGAAGAAGATGCAGTTCATTGTATTGTGATGTTTGAATAAACAGAAGCATAATTGTATTGTAGTGTTTGAATAAACCGAAGCAATAATTGTATAGTAGTGTTTGAATAAACAGAAGCTATAATTATATAGTAGTGCTTAAATAAAAAAGAATTGGAAATGGGAAAATGATTAGACTTGGCGAATGGAATGAATTAGAGGTAGTAAAAGAGAAAGACTTTGGAATATATCTTTCTGATAAGGAAAAGAGCGCAGAGGTGCTTCTTCCCGGAAAGGAAGTTCCGAAGACAACAAGAATTGGCGATAAGCTTAGAGTATTTATATATAGAGATTCCTCAGACAGAATTATTGCAACGATGGAGACGCCATTAATAACAATGGGTGAGCTTGCAGTACTAAGGTGTGCTCATTTATCAAAGATAGGTGCATTTATGGACTGGGGACTTCCGAAGGATATCCTTCTTCCATTCAAGGAGCAGAAGGGTAAGGTGGAAGAGGGCAAAGAATATCTTGTCCGCATGTATGCTGACCGCTCAGACAGATTGTGCGTAAGCATGAAGGTATATTCATATCTAAGTACTGATTCTCCATATAAAGAGGGTGATGAGGTGTCCGGAATAGTATATGAATATAGTCATGAGCTTGGCGCATTTGTAGCTGTTGATGACAAATATTCTGCACTTATTCCTAAGAAAGAGATTCACAGCAGAATAAATGTGGGTGATAGAATTACCGGTAGAGTTGCAAATGTCAGGGAAGACGGTAAAATGAATATTACTATTCAAAAGCCGATAAAGCAGCAGATAGAACAGGATTCAGAAATGGTTTTCAAAATAATAGAAAGCTATGGCGGAATTCTTCCATTTAATGACAAGGCTGACAAGGAAGTTATTGAAAGAGAATTTGGCCTCAGCAAGAATGCTTTTAAGAGGGCAGTCGGAAGACTGTTAAAGCAGGGTCAGATAGAAATAACAGATAAAAATATTATTATCAAATAAAGGAGAACGAAAATGAAGAGAATTATTAGTACAGATAAGGCACCGGCAGCAATCGGTCCATACTCACAGGCAATAGAGGTTAATGGTATGATTTTTACATCAGGCGTTATACCAATTAATCCTGAAACAAATGAACTTGTAACAGGTGGAATTGAAGTACAGGCAAAACAGGCAATTGGTAACCTTAAGAATCTTCTTGAGGCATCAGGTTCATCCTGTGAGAATGTAGTTAAGACTACGGTATTCATTAAGAATATGGATGATTTTGCAACTGTAAACGAAATCTATAAAGGATATTTTGCAACTGACTGCCCTGCTCGTTCATGCGTTGAGGTAGCAAGACTTCCAAAGGATGTATTAATTGAGATTGAAGCTATTGCGATAGTAAAGTAGGATTATGGAACAGAAACAAAGAAGAATAAATAGCGCAACTTATTTTTTTATTGTTGTGACAGCAGTATGCTTTCTTGCAACAGTATTAATTAACCTTCTATATACAAAAGGTATAATAAGAGGCATTGAAGTTAAATTGAATATTGTAATAAGTCAAAGCCTAATTCTGATTCCGATTATTGTATATTTTATTATAACTAAACGAAAATTTACTGAGGTTGTCAGGCTTAAGAAGACGCACCCGCTGATGATAATTATTGTGCCGATAATAGCATTTGCAATTATTCCTCTTATGACAGTTATAAATGCTTTGTCAATGCTTGTAGTGGATAATAGAGTGTCTGATGTTGCAAGTGTTCTGGTACAAAAAAATTCATATGGTGTAGCGTTGTTTTTCATAGCATTAATTCCTGCAATTATTGAGGAGCTGGCATATAGGGGAATTGTTCTTGGTAATTATATCGAGGGTAGCAGGCTAAGCGCTATAGTATTATCAGGATTTCTATTTGGCATAATGCATATGAATTTTAATCAGATGGCATATGCATTTGTGCTTGGAATAATATTTGGATTCCTTCTTGAGGCAACAGGAAGCATATTATCTACAATGCTAGTCCATTTTTGCATAAATGGAACATCGATTTCGCTTACTTATCTTGCTAACAAGCTTGCTCCGTTAAGTGAACAGCTTGAAAAAACTGAGCTTACAGATGAGGCGCTTTTGCAGTCAGTGAAGATATACGCGCCTTTGGCAGTAGTTGGTCTTGTGATTGCTGCAAGCTTGATTTTTGTTTTAGCTATGTTAAATAACAGAAAGGATTATTTTATTTCTATATTCAAAAGAACACCAAAGCAGTTCGGCGAGAAAAAGGCTAGAATTGCAACTCTACCATTTATTATTATTGTAATAGTATGTATAGGTATATGTATAATTGATGAATTTGTACTTTGATTGTTTATAAGTGAATATAAAGCAAATTAAGAGCCGAGAAATCATTTGTCGTTTTTTGAAAATGAATTTCTCGGCTTTTATTTGTTAATCTGAAACCTTGTCAACACAGCTATAAAAAGAAATCATGTAAAGACCTGCAATGCCAACTAATATATATATCGTTCTCGACAGAAAGCTTCCTGTGCCAAATAGTGCATCCACGATATTATAGTTAAATAAACCGATTATACCCCATACTATAGCACCAATAATAGTAAGAGTAAGACAGATGTAATTTAAAACCTTCATAATTGTCCTCCAATAATTATTATTCGTTTATTAATAGGATAGACAATTGGTAAATAATTATGTTGGTAATATATGGAATACAATAACGATTATGCAGATTTGTGGATTATAAAATTTGACATGTTTTGTTTTGTTTTCTATAATTAAGTAAGTTATAGAAAGTACTTGTAATATCAACATTTTTATATGAATTTGCTAATCGGAAGAAGGGGAGTAGGGGTATATTATGAAGATAAATAAGAATAGATTAAAATATAATTGCTCTTTTTTATTGACATTTTTACTACTTATCGTAGCCAATAAGTATGTCTTTCAGCTTGATATAAATAATGGTGATTCAATGAATCCCACGATACAAGAAGGGGATTATTCATTTTCTATTAAACCACCTTTTATAACACCCAAGAATGGAGATCTTGTAACCATAGAAAAGGAAGATATGGGGGAAAGAATAAGTAAAAGAATTATCGCCATGGAGGGAGATAGATTGGAACTAACCGAAGATGGAGATGTCTATTTAAATGGCGAGTATTTAGAAGAAGCTTATATCCTTGAACCGGCATATTATTCGGAAGTATCATTTGTTGTTCCGAAAGGAAAAGTATATGTTCTTGGAGATAATAGAAATCTTTCTTATGATAGTAGGGCTTTTGGTTTTGTAGATGTTGAGGAAGTAGTAGGGGTAGAATTGCTTACCTTCAGATAAATGAAATAATATAGAATTATGAAGACTAATAAATTACGTATATTTAATTACATAACTATTCTTATGGCTATCATAGTCGGACCTGTTTCATATCTTATTTTTCACAGGCTTTCGATATCCGTTGTGGCAGCTACTTCGATTATGTTTCTTAGGGGATTAGTATATTATATTGGTGGCATACCTCACAAATTCCCTATTATAGAGGGTATTATCGATGCTATATTACTATACATGTTATTTGGTATGATATCTCTCTATATTTGTGAGGCAAGTATTACCTTTATCTTACAAGTGTAAGAAATTTTGATGTTTTTTATACTCGTATATGTGTAAGAAATGAAAAAATTACTTCTATATTTATATGTATATACGAGAAAGTTAAAATTTATCTATCTTATTCTTGTAAGAAATGTCCTATTTGTGGAGAAGAATTAGAATATGTAGAGCTTAACCAATACTCTAATATTTATCGAATATTAAAAAATGGGAAAGTTTCTAAAACTAAAAAGTGTAGGCGAGATGAAGGCTCTATGGAGTGTGCTTTTATAGCCTGTTCTAATCCTAATTGTGATTTCCATACAGATTGCGATTATGATACAGATACATTAGGGCAGTATAATCATATTTATATTCACGAAAATAATATAGGGCAGTTTATGATTGATGTCGATTAACTAATATATAGAAATAAGAAAGGAAGTGTTTTTAATTATGGAGAAGGTATTAAAAAGTAGGAGTGTAAAAGTAATAGTCTCGTTATTTTTAATGTTTGCGATAAGTTTAGGTAGTGTTTTCTGTTATGTGAATTTAAAAAATAACGTCATAGACGGAGAGATTGAATATGAAACTGACGGTGGAACAGAAGGGACTTATCTTTCTAAGATATTTTATAAGGGAGAAGCAGGGGGAACTCTTACTCTTCCAGAGGAAGTAAAACATGGTACTTCTATAAAGGTTCCAAAGGGAATTTTATACTGTGGATTATATAATGACCCAGATATAAAGAAGATTGTCTTTACCCCTTCTTATAAAACCCTCTTTGCTAGGTCTATTTATAATCTTCAAAACCTTGAGGAGGTCGAATTTAATGAGGGACTGGAAGTGATAGGGGAAGATTGTTTTTGGGATTGTCCTTCGTTAAAGAGTGTAACAATTCCAAAGTCTGTAAAAAATATAAAAAAAGGAGCGTTTGCAGATTGTACTTCATTGTCTAAGGTTATTTTTTTATCCAATACAAAGCTTGAAGATGATGTTTTTATGTTTTGCTCTCCCGACATAACCTTTGTAGCTCCTGCTAATAGCCCTGCTATTGATTATGCGATTAAGTATGGTTTTAACTACGAGATTTCAGACTCTAGTAGTGATATATTCTATGACGTAAAGCAGGATAAGGTAGTAAATACTCCTTCGTCTTTTAAAGCTTGTAATAAAAGTGATTTAGCTATTGCAAGTGGAAGTTGTACTGGAGATTTGACTGTATTTGAAAAGAATATTTCGGTAAAGTGGAAGTCTAATAGTAATGCTATATATTATAAGGTAGAAGCTAGAATAGATAACGACTGGCTTTATCCTTTCTATGTTCCTGCTAAGTCTTCTTCGATAGAGTCTTTTACTATAACTACTAGAAGAGATTGTAATGCCTCTAATCTTGTAGCGAAGATTACAGCATACGGAATTGGTCCTTACGGGATTATAAACGGAGAAACAAAGGAGATAAAGTATAGTAAGACATCTAATAATAGTGGAGATAATAGCAATAGTGGAAACAATGATAGTGGAAATAATAGCTCAACTGAGAATAAAACTAATACCGCTAATAAAATAACAGTACCTAATGAGTATTCTGAAAACATGAAATTCTCATGGAATAAAATCTCGGGAGCTGTAAAATATACAATAAAGGTTAAAAATGGGAATACAGAAGTTGCTTCTATTAAAAACGTAACATCTACAAGTATTAAAGTGTCTAACTTAAGTAAGTATAAGAAATATACCATTGTAATTACTGGATATAATAAAAGTGGAACTAAAAAGGGTAGCTATAGAAGGAGTGTGTCATACGATACAACTATGGTTATTAAAAAGACTTTTGATAAAAAGCCTTCCGTAAGCAATATTGAATTTTCAGAGCCAAAAGGTAAAAATAAATGCGTAAAAGTAACATGGAAAACAGACGATATTCCAGAAGGATATTCAGTAAAAAATGTAAAATATAAAGTGTCTGTTAAATTAAATGGTAGTAGCAAGACTTTTAGAACTATTTACACTAAAAAACAGAAGGCTAATATTTATGGAACAAGTAAAAAGGCTTTAGAAAATGGAGATGGAATAAAGGTAACAATTACTCCATATCTTGTATCTAAAAAGGGAGAGAAACTTTCATATAACGATAGTACAACTATAAAAACATCTAAGACTCATACTATCAAAAATGAAGATAGAAAGCAGTTAGCAAAAAAAACAACTGAAAAAAACATTAATAAAACAATTACCGCATCTATTAAAGACGGAATTATGGATATTAAGTGGAAGAAACCAGATGAGATAAAAAAACAAGGGGAAGTTTTATATAAGGTTGTGTTAACAAATACTGAAGAAAATAGGACGACGAAATTTTGGACTTCTACCCCTTCTTTTGTAAGGAAGGTAAAGGGAAGTAAATATAATGTTTCCGTAACTGCTTATAAGTTTGCATTAAACGGTAAAACGAAAAGGTTTAAATACACCACAGCAACTGATGTTACCAACTCCTCTGTAAACCTCTCGAAACCTTCTTCGGGTTCGGAAGCTGAAGAACATAAGATTGATATAAATAATAATTTTAATAAATCTTATATATATGCCAAAGGAAACTGTTATTTCTTCGAGGAACTTATGGAAGAACTTAAAACTAACAGTACAAAAAGTATTGTCGTAAAACTTCCTTATAAAAAGGAAGGAAATAAGGTGGTTTGGACGGGAGATGAAAAGGATTATGAGGTAAATCAAAAGAGTGGCGTAAGAAGTTGCCATAATTGCAGAAGTACGGATTTAACGGGAGGCAACTTAGAATGTGCTAGTTGTAGGGTTAAGTATGGATATACAAAATACTCTGGAGATGAAACTATTGTTACATCTATTGTTTTTAAGGAAAGTTCATACCGCAATATTTTTTACAAATAAACTTATATAATTTCAGGGCTATCTCTTATTTATAAGAGGTAGCTTTTTTCTTTGACATTTTTTACTAATTTTCGTCTTTTCGTCTTGACTGATTGTATATAAAAGGATATATTATAAAGTTTTTCTATGATTATAAAATTGCATTTTTTAGAATTATCTAGTATATATTTTTTCTTACTTTGCTTTATATAAATGTACAAAATGTAAAACATATAGTACAATTTGTATATATAAAAGGTGGGTGACACAGTATGAAAAATGGAATACTTCGAATCACAATTTTATTAATATTACTTCTTGCTTTATGTGGATGCGAGCTGCAGGAGGTCTCAGATAGTAATATATCTGAGACAACTGAAATTGCAGTGAATTCTGAAGATATCAATATTGTTGAAGATGACACAGAAATAGCAACAGATAGCTCTACAGAAGCAATATCAGATACAACCATTAAGATGGATTCAGAGGAGGTCACTAGCGACAACGGATTAAATGCAGGTGAAGGTGTCTCTTCAGGAAGTATGGCTACTCTCAGCTCCGGATTATCCAAAAAGTATAGTGTAGCTGATATGCCTGCGTATTCTGATTCTCCATATTGTATAATAAATGACAATAAGCCAATGTTTTCAGAAGAGGAGCTTATAGATGAGCCGTTTGAATATTACAGTGAGCTTGATAGTCTTGGAAGATGCGGCGTAGCTTATGCTAATATTTGCAAAGATATAATGCCTACTGTTGAACGTGGAGAGATAGGTCAGATAAAACCTTCCGGCTGGCATACAGTTAAGTATAATGACAGAATTGATGGGAACTATCTATACAACAGATGCCATCTTATTGCGTATCAGTTAGCAGGCGAGAATGCTAATGAGAAGAACCTCATAACGGGAACAAGATACCTGAATGTTAAGGGGATGCTTCCATTTGAGAATATGGTAGCTGATTATGTTGGTACAACAGATAATCATGTATTATACCGCGTTTCGCCAATATATGATGGCGATAATCTCGTTGTTTCAGGAGTAATAATGGAAGCGGAGTCTGTTGAGGATAAGGGCGCAGGCATAAGCTTTTGTGTGTATGTATATAATGTTCAGCCCGGTGTTATTATTGATTATGCCAACGGCGAAAGTAAAGCAGATCCTGACTATTTGGTTCCATCTGATATGGTAGATAATGATGTGGAGCCTTCAGACAATAACAATACCAATAACTCACAAGAAGACACAGATAATAATGCGGATTATAGCTCAGAGGAAAGCACCACGGAGGCTAATCCGGAGATTACATATATCGTAAATACTAATACGGGTAAATTCCATTATCCGCATTGTAGCAGCGTAAAGCAAATGGCTGATAAGAATAAATGGGAGCGTACGGATACAAGAGATGATATTATAGCAGACGGCTATGTGCCTTGTAAGAACTGCAATCCATAATACTATAGATGTAGCGAGTGGCATTTTCCTATAATATAGAAAATGGTAAAAAAAGTAGGTTGACATTGGAATAATATAGTGCTAGTATAAACATATGAACGGATATTCATATGTTTATATGTTTTTAAAGGAGGTTTTATATAATGAGCAGTAATACTAATATGAATGAATGTGAGCATTCGGATATGCAGTCTGAGATTTCAGATTTACCTATAGAGCTTACGGAGGAGAATTTGTATGACCTTGCAGAGCTATTTAAGGTATATGGCGATAGTACAAGAATCCAGATTATATATGTATTGTTAGATGGCGAGATGAGTGTAGGTGAGATAGCCGAAAGACTTAATATGAATGCCTCTGCAATATCTCATCAGCTAAGGGTACTTAAGCAGGCTAAGCTGGTACGAAACAGAAGGGCCGGTAAGAATATATTTTATTACTTAGAGGATGAGCATGTAATAACCATTATGAAGCAGGGTATGGTTCATATTCTTGAATAGCTATTTGGTTAACACTGAGGAACATGTATATAAGTACAAAAATAGTATATGAATAATAAATAGGATAAAGGTGATGATTATGAAGAAAAGATTTAATTTGAATGATGTTGACTGTGCAAATTGTGCTGCTAAGATGGAGGAGAGAATAAGCAAGCTTCCGGGTGTAAATAGTGCATCGATTAGCTTTATGGCACAGAAGCTTACTCTTGATTGCGAGGATGATAAGCTTGACGAGATACTTAAGGCAGCAGAGGCTATTATTAAGGACGTAGATAAAGAGGCATCTATTGAATATTAGGTAGGTTTATATGAGTAAGAAATTAAAGAAACATCTTGTGCGGATAATAATTGCATTTGCCATTTTTTTAGTTTGTGAAATAGTATCACACCTTATAATTCTTCCGGGTGTGTGGGATAGGATTTTTAAGGCTGCACTTTTTGCAGTGCCTTATCTGCTTGCAGGTTATGATGTGCTTCTTAAGGCATTAAGGAATATTATTAAGGGCCATGTTTTTGATGAGAATTTTCTTATGACAGTTGCGACTATAGGTGCATATGGCGTAGGAGATTTTGGAGAAGCGGCAGCGGTAATGCTTTTTTATCAGATTGGCGAGTGGTTCCAGAAGTATGCTGTTAACAGATCAAGAAACAGTATTACAGAGCTTATGGATATTATGCCTGAATATGCAAATATTGAAAAGGATGGACAGCTTATTCAGGTAGACCCATATGAGGTGGCTGTTGGTGATATTATTGTAGTGCAGCCGGGCGAGAAGATTCCGCTTGATGGAATTGTAACAGAAGGAGAAACTTATGTTGATACGGCAGCACTTACAGGCGAATCTGTTCCTCGTAAGCTTTCGGCAGGCGATGAAGCACTTAGCGGATGTATTAATCAAAATGGTGTAATTAGGATTAAGGTTAGCAGCCTGTTTGATAATTCTACGGTTGCGAAGATTCTTGAGCTTGTTGAGAATGCAAGCACAAGAAAGGCTGAATATGAACAGTTCATTACAAGATTTGCGAAGTATTATACACCGATTGTCTGCTTTGCAGCTATTGCAGTAGCACTTATTCCGCCGCTATTTTTAGGTAATTTTGGAATGTGGTTTCACAGAGCATTGATATTCCTTGTGGTGTCATGCCCTTGTGCACTTGTTATCTCGATTCCGCTTAGCTTCTTTAGTGGTATCGGGGGTGCCTCTAAAGCAGGTATACTTGTAAAGGGAAGCAATTATCTTGAGTTGCTTGGCAAGGCAGATACAATAGTTTTTGATAAAACAGGAACACTTACTAAGGGTGTTTTTAAGGTGGTTGATATAGAGCCTGATGGCATCTCTAAGGATGAGCTGCTTCTTCTTGCCGCATATGGAGAATATTATTCTAATCATCCGATTGCTGTATCAATAAAGAGGGAATATAGTGGTAGTATTGATATAAGCAGACTTTCTAATTATAAAGAAATATCGGGAATGGGCATAAGTGTATTACTAGATGGCAAGGAAATCCTGATTGGTAATATTAAGCTGATTAATACAAATAATATTAAGGTTTCGGGAGAAGCTAGTAAGGAGGCAGGAACGGTTCTCCATATTTCTGAAGCCGGACTATATCGCGGAAGAATTACCATAGCAGATGAGATTAAGGATGGTGTGCATAATGCTATTGCAGATATTAAAGCATGTGGCATGAGTAAGCTTGTTATGCTGACAGGTGACAGGGCAGATGTTGCAAATAAGGTTGCAAATGAGCTTGGAATCACTAAGGTATATTCAGAGCTTATGCCGGGTGACAAGGTTGACCGCGTAGAAGAGCTGCTTGCAGATAAGAAGACTGATTCTTCATTAATATTTGTAGGAGATGGAATAAATGATGCTCCTGTTCTAATGAGAGCGGATGTTGGAATTGCCATGGGAGCCATGGGACAGGATGCAGCCATTGAGGCAGCAGATATAGTTTTGATTGATGACAATCCGCAAAAGATAGCAACAGCCTATAAAATAGCAAGAAAGACAGTTAGAATTGTTAAGCAGAATATAATATTTGCAATTTCTGTTAAGGTAATTGTAATGATACTTGGTGCTCTTGGCTTAGCCGGTATGTGGGCAGCTGTTTTTGCCGATGTCGGAGTAGCATTTCTTGCAATAATTAATGCTACAAGGGTGCTTAAGCAATAAGATGATTATTACATTATGTAAATATAATTATTTGTTATGTAAACTAAGATTTGGAAGGAACATTAATTATGAAGACGGAATCAATTATATTTGATATGGATGGAACCTTGTGGGATAGTGCAGAAAATGTTGCCGCATCCTGGGATGAGATAATTAGTAAACAGCCTGATATTGACAGAAGGATTACTAAGGAGGATATCCAGGGTGTTATGGGACTTACAATGGATGCTATAGGTAATAAGTTGTTTGGCGAGCTTTCTAAAGAGCGTCAGATGGAGCTTGTTGATGAATGTGGCAGCTATGAAAATGATTATCTGAGGCTGCATGGTGGTGAGCTGTATGAAGGTCTTGAGGATACTCTAAAGGAGCTTTCAAAGAAATATAGATTGTTTATTGTAAGCAACTGCCAGTCGGGATATATTGAGGCATTTCTGTATTATTATAAATTCGACAAGTATTTTGTGGACACACTTTGCTGGGGACAGACAAGAGTGTCTAAGGGCGAATCAATAAAGCAGATTATGGAAAAGAATAATATAAAGAATGCCGTATATGTAGGGGATATCCAGGGAGATCTTGATAGTGCAAGATATGCGGGTATCGGATTTATTCATGCAGCATATGGATTTGGAGAGGTTGATAATCCTGATGCAGTAATTAATAGCATAACAGAGCTTCCTGATATTTTGGAGGAGGTATAGAATAGCATAAATTGTGCAACATTGATACGGAAATGATACAGATATGATACATGAGGAGTATAGATTTATTTTATCAATTACAAAGGAGATAAATCTATATGAGAAAAAGTATAAATAAAGTTGTTTTGGCAGCAGTGCTTGCAGGTGTTATGGTTATATCAGGATGTGGAAAAAAGAGTGTAGAATATACTCCTGATACTGAAGCTGGCGGGCAGCAAGAGGGTAATGCTATATCTTCAGATGATAATGATATCAGTACAGAGGATAAAGATGTCACTAATTCAAATGACAGCAATAAGGAAGATAATAACAATAACGCTCCAGAAGAGGATACTATCGGCGGTATAGCAAGAGAATTAAATATTCCATCAGCTATTGATATGGAGCTTGACACAAGCGGAACAAGTCTGAATAAAATCAGGTTGTCAGATGATAGTATTATGCGGCCTGAAACTGATTTTATGTATGTTACTAATTTCAAAAATGCCAGTATTAATAGTGAATTCAAGAAGATGATTTGCGAAGCATTATTTGATAAGGAGTTTGGAGTATATGTTTCAACATATGACCTAAAGCTTAAGGCTTCCGAAGAACTTCCGTTAAGTGAAATAGAGGAAAATGCCAAATGCGGTGAGCCGGCAGGTGAGTATAGCGCAGACACATATATAGGTAAGGTAGATGGCAGATTATTTATGATTTATTTTACTGAAGGAGAGGGCGAGATTCCACCGGCGTTCTATGGAAATGTTGTTGTTGATGACTCGCTATCTGAAGAAGAGAAGGATAAGAAATTTATAACCGGTCATATATATGAATCAAGTCCGTTAATTGATTATAATTTCTATACTGATGATTTAGACAAGGAGCCTGTAGTGGAGAATATTTCATCTATGAATATTGAGCAGGCTGCGGAGAAGGCAACAGAGTATCTGTATAATATTGGGATTAAGGACTCTATTGTTGAGAATCTTAGTGCTTTGATGTATTGTGCATATAATCAGAGTGGACATAATGTTTCACAAGAAGCAAGCGGCTATAGCGCGGAGCTTATTCCTGCAATAAATAAGATTCCACTATATACACATGAGGCATTTGGTATTGATACTCTTAGGAGTAAAGATATTCTGTATTACATGGAGAATACAAAATACTATGTAGAGTTCACTGATGATGGTCTTGTTACAATTCAGGGCGAAATGCCACTTATAAATGATGGTGAGAAGATCAAAGCAGAGAAGCTTATTTCCTGGGATGAAGCATTAGTCTCACTTCAGAATACGGTAAGTGAGTTATATAGTGATTATGAAGGCTTTAAAGAAGTTAACTTCAATGATATAAGGCTTTCCTACTATTTAATAAAAGAGGATAATTCGTATAAGGTTGTTCCGGTATATGTATTTGCTGAGCTTCAAAAAATAGAAGCGACTGAGGAGATGGATGGAGTGCCGGAATATAGATACGACTGGCCGGTTCAGCTTATTTTAATAAATGCTATCGATGGAATTAGTATTGATATTATTCAGGATGAATCACTAATAAACATTAAAGGATAGAATATAACAAAAGAGAGTCACTTTGATATTTACCTTGTCTTTCTGACAAGGAGCATATCAAGGTGACTCTTATTTCGTATTAATTCATATGATTAAGTGCGGCTGCTACAAAGCCTTTGAAAAGTGGATGTGGCTTATTTGGTCTTGATTTGAATTCAGGATGTGCCTGAGTTCCAATAAACCATGGATGATTAGGAATCTCAATCATCTCAACAATGTGTCCGTCCGGAGACAGACCTACAAGCTTCATACCATTTTCAATAAGTGCCTTTCTGTAATCATTGTTAACCTCGTATCTATGTCTGTGACGCTCGTGAATCAATTCGCTTCCATAGAGTGAATAAGATTTTGAATCCCTGCTGAGAACACATGGATATGAGCCAAGCCTTAGTGTTCCGCCAAGGTCTGTAACATCATGCTGGTTAGGCATAATATGAATAACCTGATGGAAGGAATTTGGATTAAATTCCGAACTGTGCGCATCAGCATATCCAAGGACATTCCTTGCAAATTCAACTATTGTAAGCTGCATTCCAAGACATAAGCCAAGGTATGGAATCTTATTTACACGGGCATAATTAATTGCTGTAATCATACCTTCTATTCCTCTGTCTCCAAAGCCTCCCGGAACGAGAATACCATCAACATCACCAAGTATCTGGTTTACATTTTCTGATGTTACAAGCTCTGAATCAACCCATTTTATTTCAACCTCAGCACCATTGGCAAAGCCGGCATGCTTAAGTGATTCAACAACAGAGATATAAGCATCATGAAGAGATACATATTTGCCAACAAGTGCAATCTGGACCTTCTTTGATGGGTTCTTCCAGGAATCAATCATACTTGTCCATTCATTCCAAGCCTGCTCGTCAGGTGGAGGGCATTCCATGTTAAGACATTTGCAGACAACGTCAGCTAAATGCTCTTTTTCCATAGCAAGAGGAACCTCATATAATACATCGACATCAAGGTTCTGAATAACATTCTCACTTGGGACATTACAGAACAGTGCAATCTTGTCTTTAATGCTTTGGTCAAGTGGAAGGTCAGAACGACATACAAGAATATCAGGCTGTATACCCATGCTCTGAAGATTCTTAACGCTCGCCTGGGTAGGCTTCGTCTTTATCTCACCTGATGCCTTAAGATAAGGGATTAGTGTTACATGTATCATGATACAGTTCTCATAGCCTACATCATGCTGGAATTGTCTGATTGCCTCAAGGAAAGGCTGGCTTTCGATATCACCTACCGTTCCGCCTATCTCGATGATAGCAACCTCTGTTTCTGTTGCTTCGGGATTTCTATAGAAACGATCCTTGATTTCGTTAGTTACATGTGGAACTACCTGAACGGTATGGCCGCCAAAATCACCATGACGTTCCTTCTGAAGTATGCTCCAATAAACCTTTCCGGTTGTTACATTAGAATTCTTGTTAAGACTTTCATCGATAAATCTTTCATAATGACCTAAATCAAGGTCAGTTTCAGCACCATCGTCTGTTACAAAGACCTCGCCATGCTGAATAGGGTTCATTGTTCCCGGGTCTACATTGATGTATGGATCAAACTTCTGGCTGGTTACTTTGTATCCACGCATTTTAAGAAGACGGCCAAGTGAAGCAGCGGTAATTCCTTTTCCAAGTCCTGAAACAACACCGCCGGTAACAAATACATATTTGATTGCCATATAAATACCTCCATAAAATAAAAAAACGTTTTGCTTATAAAAGGGCGCAAAACGATAAGGAAATACTTATAACAATAACACAAGGGTAATTATAGTTTATTAAGCTACAAAAGTCAATTGCAAATATTTGCTAATCCGGAAGAAATTTATGAAACATATGATAACAAAATGATGTTTATGCTTAGAAAATATGATATTATAGATTATATTATATCTATTTGCGTAGGATGTTTATTATGGAGAAGAGCGGAATTACTTTTATACATATTTCTGACGTTAATTTAGGCCTTGTACCTGAGGCAGATTTGAAGCTTGGTACTGACAGATTTAACGAGATAAAAGAAACATTTGCAAATACAATAGAATATGCGAAGGAACATAAGGTTGATTTTGTTTTCATATCAGGTGATTTGTTTAATTCTATCCCTGATATTAGTATGCTGGAAGAGCTGGATAGAACTTGTTCAATCCTTGAGGATACATGTGTAGTATATTGCTCAGGTAATCAGGATTACTTAGGAAATGATTTGCCTATATGGGACTATGATTTTAAATCTAATATATATGTGATTGGGCGAAACAGACTTCCTGAAAATCAGAATAAGGAATCGAGGTTTTATGCAAAAAGAAGTGAAAATGCATCATATATGCTGGATTGCCTCAGATTCCATAATATGGGGCTTGATGTATATGGTGTAAGCTATTTCGATAAAAGAAACAGCATTTCTTCTTTGGCAGGTGCAATTCCATCAGATAGTAACAGAATCAATATTCTTTTGGCTCATGGCGGAGAAGATAAATATCTGCCGATTGATTTTAGCGAGTTAAAGAATTCAGGCTTTGATTATGTGGCACTTGGACATAAGCATAAGTATACTCAGATAAGTGATAATATCTGCTATGCCGGCTCGCTTGAACCTCTTGCTGATAATGAACAGGGACGTCATGGCTTTATATTTGGAAGCTTGACTAAGGATTCATTTAGTAAACAGTTTATTCCATTTTCAAAGAGAGAGTATAAGACGCTTGATTATCCTGTAAATAATTATACTACGGACACAGATATTGCTTTAGATATTGAGCATCTTATCGGTATTGAAGGAAAACAACACATTTATACCATCAATATAGTAAGACTTGATGATTGTGAAAAAAACTTTGAGCTGTATGGTATTACTGACAAATATAATATACTTGCAATAAATGGGCTTTCTTTTGAAAGAACGGATTATGATTGTTATATTAAGTCTAATAGAAATAATTCCTTTGCAAGGCTTCTAGATGAGATGTATGCTGAGTCTCCGGTGAAACGTGACGGTGCTAAGCTTGCTGTGGATACTGTTATTGATATATCCGGAATCAATAAGCGCAAGGGTAATAAAATGAGTTCCCGTGTATTTGATGATGCATGCAAACAAGCGGTAGGCATTTTTTCTACCCGCTTAGAGGCGGCAAAGAAATCAGAGGAAATATGTGATTTCGAGCAGGCAAAGGAGAAGCTTAGTGTAAGCCCGGATGTGTTAGATAAATTAAATGATACCTGGGCTAAGGAGAGAAAAGCGGAGCTTGAGTATCGTACCTTTAAGAAATACTACGAAGAATTTCCGAGAAAACGACAGAGAGAACGAACCAGGATGATACTTAGAGTATTGCTTATTCCAATTATTGTATTTGGAGTATTTCTCATAATCACATTTCCTCAGGGATTAATAAAGGCATCGCTTGAGAACAATAGTAATAAGTATGCTATGTCAATGCTTATTGTTGCATTTAGTATTATCTTAGGTGTTTACCTTATTTATATGTTAAGTAAGAGAATAGTAAAGACAGATTCGCTTATAGATATTGAGAAGAAAAATGATGAGAAGACAGTTCTTGGCATGCTTGAAGAAAGCAGGGATAAGGTTGATTCGCTTCGTGATAAACGTCATGAGCTGCAGCTTCTTGAAAGCAACAGAAAGGGGCTCTTAGAAGAGATTAGTGAGAAGGAACGCAAAACCGAGAAAATCTACTACGAAATGAAGGTATTAAGTGAAGCTATTGATATATTGATGAAATAATAGCCGGCGAATATATAGCCGGCTATTATTATGCTTGCAATTACTCCTGCGAATATAGAAATAAGTGCAAATGGTATTATGCAGCCGGACTTTTTTACTTTAGCTGCCATAAGGAAAACTGACACGGTATAAAATAAAGATTCAGTACTGCTAAGTATTATGGCACTCGTAAGACCCTCTAATGAATCAGGTCCGTACTTCGAGAAGATGTTAAGCATAAGACTTGTGGCAGAACCGGAGGAAAACAGCTTAGTGATTATTACGGGAATTACGCAGCCCGGTGTATTAATTAATGAAGACAAGGGACTAAACAGCTGTGTTGCTTTGTCAAGCGCTCCTGAATCATTCAATATTTGTACTGCAAGAAACAGACCTACAAGAGTTGGCACTATTTTATATACTATTTCAAGGCCTTCAAAGGCTCCCTCAATAAATACTTCATATACATCGAGCTTTTTTACAGCCCCATATATTACAATAAATAATATTATTAGTGGTATTATGTATGATGATGCATGTGCAATTGCTGTCATATTTGGAATTCCCCGTAGCTATATATTCTTCTTTAACATGCTGTTTGTATCGTTATTGTTATCATTATTCTTTGCAGCTCTTTTTGTTCTCTTATTGCTATATTTATTTATCAGAAAACATAATAAAACTGCCATAAGTGTTGAACAGGATGTGGCAATTAGTCCGGGGATAATAATTGATGCCGGATTTGTAGCACCATATTCAGCTCTGTATGCAATTATGCTTACAGGTATCAGCTGAAGTGATGATACATTTAGAATCAGAAATATACTCATTTCTCTGCTTGCTTTTATATTGTTGTTATTCATCTTTGCAAGCTCTTCCATAGCCTTAAGTGCAGGCGGTGTTGAAGCCCAGCCAAGACCTATCATGTTAGCAACAATATTTGTACATATATATTTATAGGCCTTCGAGTCAGCCGGAAGCTTAGGAAACAGTACCTTCATCACAGGTGAAAGCAGTTTTGTCCATTTGTTCATAAGACCGGATTTGTCTGCTATCTTCATAATACCGCACCAAAGGGATACAATTCCGAGCATTGTAATACAAAGAGAAATAGCTTCCTTTGTTGAGTCAAGTATTCCTGTATTTAGACTTTCAATATTTCCTGAAGCTATGGAATATACGATGCCGATAATAATCATTGCTGCCCAGATTAAATTTATCATGCTGCACCTCCTTAATCGCAATAGTAGTATATGCATTAATTCTTTAAAAAAGTACAAATGTGTAACATGAGATATAAAGACACATATTCTATAAGGAGAAAAAAAATGCTAAGTTGTAGGAGGCTATAAAGTGGAAGCATATGGAAATTATAACCGCGCCGCAAATGGCAGGTGCGGATGTGGAGCTAATATGGGAACACGTCATCCAAATAATGACTTCCCTTCAAATAGAGGAAGAATGGAAAGAACCAAAGAAATGAATGAACACAAGGAAATTCATGACAAAATGAAAATGTATGAGAGACCGGTTGGAATAGCATATGTCCCTATGCAGGAATTTGGCGAGATGTATGACGCCTGCAAAGGTCTGAAAGAGGGTACAATGTTCCCTGAGCTAAATCTTATTTTCTGTGGTATAAGGGGGAATTGATGTATGAATAAGATGAATAAAAAGCAGCTTCTTTGTTTTATTAATGAAGTAAGCTTTGCACTAGACGATCTGGCACTTTTTCTAAATACACATCCTACATGCAAGCAGGCACTTGTCAGCTATGAGAATTATAAGGGAATGCGTAAACAGGCAATTAAAGATTATAACCAGTTGTACGGACCGCTTAATAAATATCAGGTAAACGACAGCAATTATTTTGACTGGGTAAATAAACCTTGGCCATGGGAAAAGGAGTGTGATTGTTAATGTGGGTTTATGAAAAAAGACTGCAGTTTCCTGTAAATATTAAGGAGACTAATGCAAAGCTCGCACAGGCGATAATGAGTCAGTATGGTGGCCCTGATGGTGAAATGGGTGCGTCCATGAGATACCTTTCACAAAGATATGCAATGAAGGATAAGCATGTTCAGGCAACACTTACTGATATTGGAACAGAGGAGCTTGCACATCTTGAAATTGTTGCTGCAATTATTCACCAGCTGACAAGAGATTTATCTATTGAGGAAATTAAGGCGTCCGGATTTGATAAGTATTATATTGATCACACTATAGGTATATGGCCACAGGCAGCAGGCGGTGTTCCGTTTAATGCATGTGAGTTCCAAAGTAAGGGTGATCCAATAACAGATTTGTTTGAAGATATGGCAGCTGAACAGAAGGCACGCAGCACCTACGATAATATACTTAGATTATGCCGTGATTATCCTGATGTATATGAGCCAATCAAATTCCTTAGAGCAAGAGAAATAGTACATTTCCAGAGATTTGGAGAGAGCCTTGAGATAGTAAAGGATAATCTTGATAAGAAGGATTTCTATGCCTTTAACCCTGGCTTTGATACAGCTGCACCTTGTATTGATAAGGACGGATGTGGATGTAAGAAATAGAATTAAGTATTCTATAATCATATTGCATAAAGTAAAAACAAAGAGCCATGTTGATATGTTTCTGTAAGATAGACAGATTATATATCAATATGGCTCTCTATAATATTTACTTACAATAGCTGCTCCATTCCTATTTTATATGGCTTAAGTCCAAGACTCTCATAGAAGCTGATAGCTGTAGGATTACAGCTCCATACATTTAAGGTTATGTTGTAGCAACCGGATTCTTTAGCATAGGCTTTGACATACTCGTATATTTTTGTTCCAACATGCATTCCTCTTGAACTCTCATCTATACAGATATCGTCAATATAAAGAGTATCTATATCTGTAAGAATATTGTCGTTTATATGCTTTGTGTGAACACAGAATGCATATCCAAGTATTTTATCTGAGTCATCAGCTGCAACAAATATTGGTCGTTTGTCATCATTTATTATGTCCGTAAGCTCTTCGTCAGTATATTTTTTGGCATTTGGCTTAAACAGGTCCGGTCTTCCGTTGTGGTGAACCATTAGCACCTGTAATAGGAGATTATTAATTCCATCCATATCATTTACTGTGGCACGTCTGATAATCATAAATGTATCCTCCGTATTGTCTAAATGTTTTTCATGGTAAGCTGAATTCGTTTCTTATTAAGATCTATACTTAATACCTTAACCTGAACGATGTCTCCAACGCTAACAACTTCAAGAGGGTGTTTGATAAATTTGTTTGACATCTCGGATATATGAACAAGTCCATCCTGATGTACTCCTATATCAACGAAGGCACCAAAATCTATTACATTTCTGACGGTTCCTTTAAGAACCATGCCCTCTGTTAAATCCTTCATCTCAAGAACATCGCCTCTAAGTATCGGCTTTGGCATCTCATCACGAGGGTCTCTGGCAGGCTTTTCTAATTCCTTTATTATGTCGGTAAGTGTAACACAGCCTGTATTTAATTCTTCGGCTAGTTTATTTATATCAGATACAGCTTTTGATATTCCTTTGAGACTGCTTGACTTAAGCTCGTCGATATTATAGCCGAGTCTTTCTATTAGCTTCATGGCAATGTCATAGCTTTCAGGATGTACTGAGGTCGCATCAAGCGGATTTGTTCCTCCTGATATTCTCATAAAGCCTGCGCATTGTTCAAAGGCTTTTGGTCCGAGCTTAGGAACCTTGAGAAGCTCCTTTCTGTTCTTAAATGAGCCATTAGCTTCTCTGTATTCTACGATGTTTTTAGCAAGAGTTTTGTTTATACCTGATATATGCTCCATAAGCGGTGCGGAAGCAGTATTCAAATCAACGCCAACATGGTTTACAGAATCTTCGACAACTGCATCAAGAGCAGCTGAAAGCTTCTTCTGGTTCATGTCGTGCTGGTACTGCCCAACGCCAATTGCCTTTGCATCGATTTTAACAAGCTCAGAAAGTGGATCCTGAAGTCTTCTTGCTATTGATGCAGCACTTCTTTGTCCGACATCAAAATTAGGGAATTCCTCCGTAGCAAGCTTACTGGCTGAGTAAACTGATGCGCCTGCCTCATTTACTATTACATATTGAACAGGTGTATCAAGCTCTTTTATAAGCTCTGAAATAACAAGCTCTGATTCTCTTGAAGCCGTACCGTTACCAACTGATATAAGTGTTATTCCATATTTCTTTATAAGCTTTTTAAGTACAACCTTTGCCTCTGCTACCTTATTTTGTGGGGCAGTAGGATAGATTACAACAGTATCAAGAACCTTACCTGTTGCATCAACTACTGCTAATTTGCAGCCTGTTCTAAATGCAGGGTCCCAGCCAAGTACAACCTGTCCTACAATAGGAGGCTGCATAAGAAGCTGCTCAAGATTAGATGCAAATACTTTAATTGCTCCATCCTCAGCATTTTCAGTCAGACTGTTTCGAACCTCCCTTTCAATTGATGGTGCAATCAATCTGTCATAGCTGTCAGCTATTACTTCCTTTAAAATGTCACTGGTATTAGGGTTATCTCTTGTAATTATTTTTCTTTCAAGATATCCTAATATATCATCAACAGGGGCTTCAATTTTTACTGTAAGGAAACCTTCCTTTTCTCCTCTGTTAATCGCTAGTGTTCTGTAGCCTGTCATCTTAGTTACCGGAGTACTAAAGTCATAATACATTTCATATACGGATTCCTTCTCACTGTCTTTAGCCTGTGAGGTAAGCATTCCTTTATTAGTAGTAAGCTCACGTATCTTTGTTCTGTAATCAGCTTCATCAGATATATTTTCCGCAATAATATCCATAGCACCTGAGATTGCATCCTCTATAGAATTAACTTCCTTTTCTTCGGACAGATAAGCTTCAGCTTCTTTTTCAATAGGCTTGTCTGTCATCTGAAGGTATATAATATTGGCAAGCCCTTCAAGTCCTTTATCCTTGGCAACAGTTGCTCTTGTTTTTCTCTTAGGTCTGTATGGACGATATAAATCATCGACCATAACCATTGTTTCAGCTGCTTCAATCTGAGCCTTAAGCTCATCTGTCAGCTTGCCCTGTTCATCGATGCTTGAGATAACCTGTGCCTTTTTATCTTCAAGATTTCTAAGATAAGTAAGTCTATCGTTCAATTCACGAAGTTGTTCATCGTTAAGTGAACCGGTAGCTTCTTTTCTGTATCGTGCGATAAAGGGAATAGTATTTCCTTCATCAATTAATTTGATGGCAGCCTCTGTCTGCCACTTTTTACATCCAAGCTCTTCTGTAATCTTAAGTGAAATATCCATCCTCATTCTCCAATTCTTTTTGATGTTACCATGATGGTTTTTGCAATATTAACAGTATATAAAAAAATGGAAAAATATTCAAGGTAACGTATAGAAAGATTGTGTATTGTATGTTATACTCTTATAGCATCCGGTAAATGTGATTTTGCAAATATTATTACCGGATGGTAGTTAGGAATATCGGATATGGATGTTAAGAAAAAAATCGGAAGATATAAACCTGAGGAATATGTAGCTAAGGCGATGGAGATGGCGAAGTCATATCACCAGGGTCAGATGAGAAGAGCAGAGAATGGTAAGCTGCCATACTATGATGAGCATGTTCTTGGAGTTTATAACATTCTTCATGATGAATGTGGAATAAATGATGCTGATATTCTTGCCATGGCACTCCTTCATGATACAGTAGAAGATACTGCATGTACCTTTGATGAGATAGAAGAATGCTTTGGAACGGATATTATGGAACAGGTGAAGCTGCTTACAAGAATGCCTGATGAGACGTTTTCTGTTTATGCCAGACGATTATTTGCTAATGGCACATATAAGACAGTTCTTGTTAAGATGGCAGACAGACTTCATAACCTTAGAACCATTCTTTATATGCCTGATAAGAGATGGATTAATAAGAAGGTGGTTCAGACATATCAGGATATTCTGAATCCGCTTCCGGATACAATGAAGAGAATTGAACCCGTATATAATGATACTATTTCAAGGCTTGCTGATTTAATTGAGGAGCAGCTTATATATATTCATAATGAATTAGACAACAACCGGTAATTATTATTCACAATAATTGCCGGTTGTTCATTTATTTCTGTATTATCATTTATTTTTGTATTATCATTTATTTCTGTATTAT
>JAEDHX010000024.1 GCA_016296785.1 Coprococcus sp.
CAGAGTGATAATAAACATTTCAAGCAACATGATAATAGATATTTCCAAATCTTTTAACGGCGTACGAAGGGCAATATATATAGCGACATAAAGATATGCACCGGCATGAACAAGTCTCAAGGTGCCATGGCGGCAAGCTGTAGTAGACATAACATTTGCCACGGGACCTGTCCCCGTGGCAAATGGAAATATTTTTGAAAAGGCTTTTATTTTGGTGATATATAGGTTATAATCGAAATAGCGTGAGATAATAAGCTGGCTATGTATTATTAGCGGGCTATATATATCATCATAAAATATTCATACGGAGGAAATGAAAATGTTAGTTTCAGCAACAGAAATGTTACAGAAGGCAAAGGCTGGTCACTATGCAGTAGGTCAGTTCAACATCAATAACCTTGAGTGGACAAAGGCTGTTCTTTTAACAGCTGAGGAGCTCCAGTCACCTGTCATCTTAGGTGTATCTGAGGGTGCCGGCAAATATATGACAGGATTTGAGACAGTTGCAGCTATGGTTGCAGCTATGGATGAGTCACTTGGAATTACTGTTCCTGTAGCTCTTCACTTAGATCACGGAACATATGACGGATGTTATAAGTGTATTAAAGCAGGCTTCACTTCAATCATGTTCGATGGTTCACACTATCCAATTGAAGAGAATATCGCTAAGACAAAAGAGCTTGTTGCAGTTGCTCACCAGCTTGGTCTTTCTATCGAGGCTGAGGTTGGTTCAATCGGTGGAGAAGAAGACGGTGTTGTAGGTATGGGAGAGTGTGCTGATCCTGATGAATGTAAGGCAGTTGCAGACCTCGGCGTAGATATGCTTGCAGCAGGTATCGGTAATATTCACGGTAAGTACCCAGAGAATTGGGCAGGTCTCAGCTTTGAGACACTTGATGCAATCCAGCAGAAGACAGGCATTATGCCTCTAGTTCTTCACGGTGGTACAGGTATTCCTGAGGATATGATTAAGAAAGCTATCGACCTTGGCGTATCAAAGATCAACGTTAATACAGAGTGTCAGTTATCATTTGCTGATGCAACAAGAAAATATATTGAAGCTGGAAAGGATCTTGAAGGTAAGGGATTTGACCCACGTAAGCTTCTTGCTCCTGGTTTCGAAGCTATCAAGGCTACTGTTAAGGAGAAGATGGAATTATTCGGATCAGTAGGCAAGGCTTAAGACCAAAAGTAATTCAATCAACTTGATTATAGAAACACAAAAAGGCTGTCCGCCGAACGTAATTTGATATGCTCCCTTCTAGGTAGACAAGTGAAATAATTAAACTTGTTACTTAGGAGGGAGCATATTTTATGTCTAAAAGAAATATATTTGCACAAAATAAGATAGATGCTGAAAAAAATACTTAAATATGAAACTGGCGGAGTGGAAGCTTTATAGAAAATTACAAAATCCTATTTTTTAATCTTTACCTTAGAGCTTACACCCTTCTCTGGTTCTACATTTTCCGTATTTGATTCTGTTGACACTTTCTTAGGAATTACTTCTATCCTGGTCTTTCCACAAACCTTACAGCTATACGTCTTTACTCCCTCAGCAGTTTCCGTAGCTTCCTTCATCACAAAGGTTACTGTAAATTTGGGTTTCATCCGCCATAAATGAATCAATGCACAAATCGTATCTTGTCTCATAAATCTGCAGCCTGTCTGAATCTACTTCTCTTACTCCTGAAATAACCGACTTGGACACCCGTTCAATGTCCTCTTCTGTATAAGGATCAAATGACTGCCCTGATGACCTTGCAGGATTATCCGGTTCATGATTCGTAATAAAGGAAAGAAGCTGATTCGGAATCCCCTTGTATTGTTTTGCAATGGTCTGCCACTCCCCTCTACCATCATTTTTATATTATTTTCGAAGAAACCATTTGCCAGCAAGCAGTCAATGGTTTTCTACGACTTCTTATTTAGTACAAATCCTGCAACAGCACCTACAATACCGCCCACAATATGAGCCATATTAGAAATATTGTCATGTAATGTAAGTCCGTCAACCACCTGCTGTCCGATATATATTACTGCTATAAGAATAAATGTAAGAGGTATCTCTCCTTGTTTGAAGCCCGTAAATGATGCCAGCAAAATAAAAGAAAATACAATGCCACTTGCACCACATAGTGCAACATTAGGGAAAAAGATATAATTAATCAATCCTGTAACTACTGCAGTTATAGCCATAACCTCAACCAGTTCTTTTGAACCATGCTTTTCTTCAAGCATAGGCCCAAGTAACAACAAATATGAAGCATTTCCAATGAAATGCGTCCATCCGCTATGTCCCAAAACATGAGTAAAAAACCTTAAATATGTAAGAGGATTCTTTAATGACGAATGATATGTTGCAAAAAACATCCTGGTACTAACACCTGCCGTAAGTACTCCTGCAAGAGTCACTACAAAGCAAATAAATACAAAAAACAGGGTTGCCGGAGCGTTAAAGCTTATTTTTAATTTCTTCTTCATAACAATCACCTTCTAAAAATGGAGATGCCAAAATAAACACATCTCCATTTATTAATTCAATCTATTATTTAGTCGATAAAAAACTATTTCTTCCTAAATATAATACTCCAAATAGGAACTGCAATAATTAACAAGCCTGCCGCTACAACACTTATTATACTTCCATAAGCAAGCGATGCATCAGCAATCTCTTTCTTATCAATTATTGTTAATACAAACTCAAATACAAGAGTTCCCGCAACTCCACAAGAGCAGATAAAGTTAATTACTTTACATGCAGTATTATTAAAGAAGCACAATACGAAAGCTACTAATGCAAGAGCCATTAAACCTATTACCATAAGCAAATCATATATGCTTCCCTTGCCAAATACACTCCACAAGCTACGGGAAACATCACCTTGCATGGCATATGGTAAAAATGTGGCCGCTATTGCAAGAATAACACCTAACATCGTGACGAAATTAGGTACACCCTTCTTATTTGAAGAAGCTACGCGTTTCTGAACATCTGCATTAGCATATGAATATCCTGCCATTCCTGAAGGAACCGGGTTGCTGGCTGCATTATAATATCCGGCCATCTGTGGCATTCCCGATGCTTCAACTGGCTGTGGCATTCCTGATGCTTCAACAGGCTGCGACATTCCTGGAATCTCACCAGACTGTTCATTCTGCTCTTCCATACCAACTTCTAGCGGTCTTGTACTCTGCTCATCTACGCCAAATTCAATAGGTCTTGTACTTTGTTCATCAGCATCTAATCCCATCGAACTCATGCCCTGCCCGGTAGCTTCAACCTCATCCGGCTTAGCAATATGTTCTTCTGAACCTGTCTGATTATTGTACTCAGCCATCTTGCGGTTATATTCTTCCATCTGTCTGTTATACTCTGCCATCTGATTTTCATAGGCAATCATTGATGCCTTCATTTCCTCTGTAAATACAAGAGAACACTTATCACAGCTTAATGCGTTATTATCAATCTCCGCACCACATTTAATACATTTCATCTATCCATGCTCCTTAATCATATCTCTTACTGCTTCCCCTGCTATAATAAGACCGGCAACAGAAGGTACAAACGAAATGCTTCCCGGAACCTGTCTCTTGCTAGTAATCTCATCAGACGCCTCCGGTTTAACAGGAATCTCCTTAGAGTAAAGCACCTTCACGCCACTTATTCCTCTATCCCTCAGCTCTTTTCTCATAACCTTGGCAAGAGGACATACAGATGTCTTATTAATATCTGTTATCTCAAACATCTCCGGATGAAGCTTGTTACCTGTACCCATAGAACTAATTACAGGAATATCAAGCCGTCTGCAATGTTCGATAATTAAAAGCTTAGCAGTAACTGTATCGACTGCGTCTACAACATAATCATACATAGAAAATGATATATTGTCTACAGTGTTTTTATCAACAAAAATATTATTGGCATTAACATCACACTTCGGATTAATATCCAAAATACGCTCCTTCATCACATCAACCTTACTTCTCCCAACTGTTGAGTGAAGTGCAACAAGCTGTCTATTAATATTTGTTAGTGATACTTCATCATTATCAAATAAATCAATATGTCCTATTCCGCATCTTGCAAATGCCTCAGCAACATAAGAGCCCACTCCACCAATTCCAAATATGGCTGCATGCTTATTATTCAAAGCATTAAGACCCGTCCTGCCTATTATGAGTTCTTCTCTTGAAAATTCGTGTAACATACTACTTCTCCAAATATTTTTTTATATACATTCCTGTATATGAAGCTTCATTCTCTGCTACTTCCTCTGGTGTACCCGTTGCAATTACAGTACCACCACCGGCGCCTCCTTCAGGCCCCATATCAATAATATAATCCGCAGTTTTAATTACATCAAGATTATGCTCTATTACAACAATTGTATTGCCACCATCACTAAGTCTCTTCAAAATATCAACAAGTCTGTGAACATCCGCAAAATGAAGACCTGTAGTCGGCTCATCAAGTATATAAATAGTACGTCCCGTTCCTCTTCTTGATAACTCAGTTGCAAGCTTAATACGCTGCGCCTCTCCACCCGATAATGTTGTAGATGGCTGCCCAAGCTTAATATAACCGAGTCCGACATCACGAAGTGTCTCTATCTTCCTTAGTATAGACGGAACATTTGAGAAGAATTCGCAAGCCTCATCAACTGTCATCTCAAGTACATCATATATACTCTTTCCCTTATACTTAACCTCGAGAGTCTCCCTATTGTATCTTCTGCCACCACAGACCTCACATGGCACATATATGTCCGGAAGGAAATGCATCTCTATCTTGATGATTCCGTCACCACGACAGGCTTCACATCTTCCCCCTGAAACATTAAAGCTGAACCTTCCCTTTTTGTAGCCCCTGCTCTTAGCATCCTTTGTATTTGCAAATAAATCACGAATCAAATCAAAGGTTCCCGTATATGTCGCAGGATTCGACCTTGGGCTTCTTCCAATAGGTGACTGGTCAATATTTATTATCTTATCAAGGGCATCATAACCAACTATATGGTCGTGTTTACCTGATTTTATTCTGCTTCTGTTAAGTCTTCTTGCAAGCTTCTTATATAATATCTCATTAACAAGCGAGCTCTTACCTGAACCCGAAACACCTGTAACACAGGTCATTACACCAAGAGGAATATCAACATCAATATGCTTTAGATTGTTCTCATATGCATTCTGAATCTTAAGCCATCCTGTAGGCTGCTTACGAATCTCAGGTACAGGTATCTTCTTTCTTCCACTTAGATAATCACCTGTAACAGACTCTTTGCAGACCATAATATCCTCTGCCGTACCCTCTGCAACAACATAACCGCCATTTGCCCCTGCGCCAGGTCCAATATCAATAATATGGTCTGCAGCAAGCATTGTATCCTCATCATGTTCAACAACAATAAGCGTATTACCAAGATCACGAAGATTCTCAAGCGCTTTGATAAGCTTGTCATTATCCCTCTGATGAAGTCCGATACTAGGTTCATCAAGTATATATGCAACTCCGACAAGTCCTGAACCAATCTGCGTTGCAAGTCTTATTCTCTGTGCCTCTCCGCCTGACAAGCTTCCTGTCGATCTGTAAAGTGCAAGATAATTAAGACCTACATCAATAAGGAATCTGAGCCTTGCCTTTATCTCCTTAAGTACAGCTCCTCCAATCAGCTTCTGCCTGTCTGTCAGATCTATATTCTCCATAAACTCGCTGAGGCTGTCTATAGACATCTCTGTTATCTCAGAAATATTCTTACCACCAACTGTTACAGCAAGTGCATATGGTTTAAGTCTTCTTCCACCACATTCCTCACAAGGAGTAATAGTCATAAATGTCTCATATTCTGCTCTAGTACTCTCACCGCCTGTTTCTCTGTATCTTCTCTGAACATTTTTAACGAGTCCCTCGAATGTAATATCATATACACCTTCGCCACGCTGACCTTTATAGTTTACCTTAACCGGTCTGCTGTTTTCTCCATACAGAAGAAGCTTCTTAACCTCATCACTATATTCTTCAAATGGTGTATCAAGCGAAAATCCATATTCATTACTAAGTGCCGTAAGTATAGCATTAGAAAAACTCTTACCATCATTACAGGACTGCCATCCCATGACTGTTATCGCTCCCTCGTTAATTGAGAGCTTAGTATCAGGAATCATAAGATCAACATCAAACTCCATCTTAAAACCAAGTCCCGCACAGCATGGACATGCGCCAAAAGGATTATTAAATGAAAAGCTTCTCGGCTCTATCTCATCGATACTAATACCACAATCCGGGCATGAGAAGCTGTCAGAGAAATTGATAATATCATTATCGCCATCCTCTTTCATTATTTCAACCTTCATAACACCTTCAGCTAATTTAAGAGTTGTTTCAACAGAATCAGTGAGCCTTCTCTCCATATCAGGTCTTACAACAAGTCTGTCTACCACAATATCGATATTATGTTTCTTATTCTTATCAAGCTTAATCTCTTCAGACAGCTCATACTGGTTGCCATCTATAATAACACGAACAAAACCACTCTTCTTTGCTTTCTCAAGGAGCTTAGCATGTTCACCCTTTCTGCCTCTTATTACAGGCGCAAGAATCATGAATTTAGTTCTCTCAGGAAGACTCATAATCTCATCTACCATCTGATCAACACTTTGTCTGCTAATCTCCTTACCGCATTGAGGACAATGAGGAATACCTATTCTCGCATATAAAAGTCTGAAATAATCATATATTTCAGTTACTGTACCAACGGTAGAACGAGGGTTCCTGTTAGTTGATTTCTGGTCAATAGAAATAGCAGGAGACAGACCTTCTATCTTCTCAACATCAGGCTTCTCTGCCTGACCTAGGAACTGCCTTGCATATGAAGAAAGCGATTCCATATATCTTCGCTGTCCTTCAGCATAAATTGTATCAAATGCAAGTGAAGACTTACCGGAACCGGAAAGGCCTGTTACTACAACAAACTTCTCTCTTGGAATCTTCACATCTATGTTCTTCAAATTATGTGCCTTAGCACCCTTTACGGTTATATACTTAATATCACTCATTTTCTGCACACTTTCTATATTATTTGTCATAATCCCTAAGAGCTTCTTTATACTTCTTAATCTCGTCACGAAGAACAGCAGCCATCTCAAAATTCAAATCTGCTGCCGCAATATTCATGTTCTTCTTAAGCTTATCAATCTTGGCCTGAAGCTCCTTCCTGGTCATGGATTCAATATCCTTATCCTCCTGCTCAATAACAGGCTCATTTATCTCGTTACTTATCAAATCTCTTATACTCTTCTTAATAGTCGAAGGAGTAATAGAATGCTCCTTATTATACTCATCCTGAAGTGCACGTCTTCGCTTAGTCTCATCAAGAGCATATCTCATGGAGCCGGTAATCGTGTCAGCATACATAATAACATGGCCATCCACATTACGCGCAGCACGTCCAATAGTCTGAATAAGAGAAGTTTCAGACCTTAAAAAGCCCTCTTTATCAGCATCAAGAATTGCAACAAGTGTTATCTCCGGAATATCAAGACCTTCTCTAAGCAGATTTATTCCAACCAGAACATCAAACACTCCCATACGCAAATCTCTAACTATCTCCACTCTCTCCATTGTATCAATATCAGAGTGAAGATACTTAACCTTAACACCATTATCTCGCATATAGTTTGTCAAATCCTCTGCCATACGCTTCGTAAGGGTTGTTACCAATACCTTGTTACCCTTCTCTGTCTCTTTATTAACCTCAGAAAGCAAATCATCTATCTGACCTTCAACAGGACGAACCTCAACAGGAGGATCAAGAAGACCTGTAGGTCTGATAATCTGCTCAACCCTAAGCATCTCATGCTCTTCTTCATACTTAGCAGGAGTAGCCGATACAAACATAACCTGGTCAAGCTTACTTTCAAACTCAGAGAAATTAAGCGGTCTGTTATCAAGTGCCGACGGGAGTCTGAAACCATAATCTACAAGGCTTTGTTTTCTTGATCTGTCTCCCTGGTACATAGCCCCAACCTGTGGCACAGTCATGTGAGATTCGTCTATTATAAGAAGAAAATCATCACCAAAGAAATCAATAAGCGTGCTTGGTGTTTCTCCTGACTGTCTTCCTGACAAAGGACCGGAATAATTCTCTATACCGGAGCAAAATCCGGTCTCTCTTAGCATCTCAATATCAAAGCTAGTCCTCTCACTAATACGCTGAGCCTCGATAAGCTTATCCATAGACTTAAAATAATCAACCTGCTCCTTAAGCTCATTCTCAATGCGGACAAGAGCTTTATCAAGCTTCTCCTGTCCTACAAGATAATGAGAAGCAGGGAAAATGCATGTAAAATTAAGACTTCTCTTTACTGTTCCGGTTATAATATCAAACTCTGATATCCTGTCTATCTCATCACCAAAGAATTCCACTCTTATACCATCTTCAAAGGTTGATACAGGAATAATCTCAAGAACATCTCCCTTAACACGGAATGTTCCCCTGTGAAAATCCATATCATTCCTCACATATTGAATATCAGTAAGCTGGTCAATAACCATATCTCTATCCTTAATCATGCCAACACGAAGCGATAGCATCTGATTTCTATAGTCATCAGGATCACCAATACCATAAATACAGGAAACGGAGGATACAACAATAACGTCCTTCCTGTCAATAAGCGCTGCAGTAGCACTATGTCTCATCTTATCAATATCATCATTGATAGACGAATCCTTAGCAATATAAGTATCAGTAGACGGAACATATGCTTCCGGCTGATAATAATCATAGTAGGATACAAAGTATTCAACCGAATTCTCTGGAAAGAATTCCTTAAACTCACTATATAGCTGTGCCGCAAGTGTCTTATTGTGAGCAAGAACAAGCGTCGGCTTATTAAGCTGTTCAATAACATTAGCCATAGTAAAAGTCTTACCCGAGCCGGTTACACCAAGGAGTGTCTGAAACTGATTGCCATCCTTAAATCCCTTCACTAGTGCCTCAATCGCCTGTGGCTGGTCTCCTGTAGGCTTATATTCAGAATGTAATACAAAATGATCCATAATCCTTCCTCCTAACAGACAGGATAATAACGTTGTCCATGGCACAAAATCATGGCAGAAAATAATAAATCCATCCTTGCGAAGCGTTTTATACAATAGGAAATTCGGAGGAATTACCTGATTATATAAAAACAAACACCTAATCTTTAGTAAAACCAATTCTACCATAAGCTTAGATGTTTGTCTATATTATTTAGAACATTTGTTCGTATATTCTATTATTTACCAAATGCCTGAACATAGTAGTATTTGTAGCCTGACTTATCTTTTTTCTCAGCAACAAACACTGAAACAGCAATAGTCTTATAGCTGCTATTTAGCATGTTCATGTTATGACCTTGTGAACGCTTCCATGCCCATACTGCATCTGCCTGTTTTTCAAAGCCTGCAGCAATATTCTCACCATACAAAATTGGTAATGAGTTAATGCATAATGTACCATCAGGCCTTATATGTCCATATGAGTAGCTTATCTCTACAGCACGTGTATTAGCAGCCTTCGTAAGAGCAGCACTATTCTTTAATGAAGACTCATGTCTCTCATTTCTATATCTGTTTACTTCTTTAATAATCTTTTTAGCCGCCTTTAAGTCATAATGGCCATATACCTTAGCTGTCTTACCCTTACCAAGATTTATTGTATAATATCTGGAATAAGCAAGGTTAAGTTCAACCTTAGTTACTATACCCTTCTTACTTACTGTTGCAATATAACCATCAGAGGTCTTATACACACCAGCCTTTGATACTCTCTTGCCCTTTGCATTAAACAAATATGATGTCTTCTCTATCTTACGAACCTGTTTCTTTACTGCCTTCCACTTCTTGCTCGTATAGTCATAGCAGGTCTTTGCCTTAGGATTGTACATAAGTACAGCTACACCACTCTTATTAAAGTTATATACCATACCGGCAATTGTCTGCCATGAATTAGATTTTGGCTGCCATTTGTTCTTGCTATAATTATACTGATAAAGCTTCTTAACATTACCGGTCTGTCTGTACTTCATGGTAACATATCCATATTTGCCAACGTATGCATAATTGTTAGCATTAATCTTATACCATCCGGTCTTAGCAACCTTTACTCCATATGCATTGAAATAATACCATTTATTATCATTCAACATGTAAATGTTATTCTTAGCCAAGGTAAGCTTACCACCTGAATAAACATATAATCTCTTAGTTCCAGGATTATATAATCTGGTGCATATACCTGACTCAGCAAAATAATATATCTTGCCGTCAATTACTCTCCAGCAATCTGCTTCATTAACCCATGCATTCTTTGAATAGTCATAATGAGCATATGTATAATTATTACCGGATTTTAATCGTCTATGGGTAATATAGCCTGCGCCGGTAATATAATAAACTACTGTCTCATCGCCGGCAACCCATCCGGTCTTTGAAACCTTAATTCCATTTGCATCAAACAAATACAGCTTATTGTCACTAAGTCTGTATGCCTTATTCTTTATCGGCACCATCTTGCCATTAGAATATATGAGCAGCTGCTTATTCTTTGAATTATAAATTGCTGTACATGTTCCCTGTGAGCCAAAAAGATACTGAGTGTTCTCAACTACAAGCCACATATTCTTCTGCAATACCCAGTTCTTTCCTGATGCAGAATAAAACTTTCTGATATTCCCATTAGTAATAAGCTTTTTAGTTACCACGCCACCTGTTACTGCATATACAGACAATGTATTATCAATTTCAATCCAGCCTGTATCCTCTGACTTAACGCCATCATTATAAATATACCATTTTCCAAGCTCCTCATCATACTGCAATCCGGAAAGCTCGTCAGCATCTCCCGGAGTTGCAAGAAGGCTTGCGCTCTCCATAGCTTTAGCATTAATTGTTCCAAATGAAAATACAGCTGAAAAAACTGTGGCAAATATTATCGCCATGCATATAAGCTGCTTCAGTAAATATACTTTGTTTGTACTAGTATTAGTCAAAGCATCTCTAAACATAATATTTCCTCCTATTTTTATATGTAAAAACCAAACATATCTACATAGTTATGGTCTATTATACTACACATTTAAAAATATTACAATTATGATAATTTATGGAAAATAATATGAATAAATATCAGGCTTTGTTAATAATTTGTTAATAATTTTTTTATGATATATTTCTTAATTAATGTTATAATAATACATGCTTGTATAAAGATTTATTCTATTGGTGATAAGCATATTAAATATCCTTAGAATAATCTTTATTTTATAAATCCAAATATTATATCTTTTAGTATTGCAGGAGGTAAGAAATTATGGATTTAAAGCAGAGAAATCATGATGCAGCGTATCTTCAATTTGATAAATATGTTGATTATGACCACCCGCTAGTTGAGGACAAGGCTAAAGAACTTGCAAGTAAATGCAGAAATACATTAGAAATTATTGAAGCCGTATATTATTTTGTACGAGATGAGATAACACATACCTGGGATATAAAGGATAACATTGTAACAGTATCCGCCTCTGACGTATTAGTGTACAAAACAGGCATCAGCTATTCAAAGGCCAATCTTCTTGCTGCACTTATGAGATGTAATGGCATATATACAGGCTTCTGCTATCAGAGGGTAAAGCATCTTAGTACCGGCAACAATTTCGCTCTTCATGCATTAAATGCAATATATGAGCCGGATCTCAGAAAATGGATTCGTCTTGACGCTAGAGGAAACAATTACAAATTCAATGCAGACTTTACATTAAACGAAAGGCAGCTTGGTCATGTCATCCGCCCTGAAATTGGAGAATTTGAATTTGATGATCTTATTGCTGTTCCACTTCCATCTACAATGAGGGTTTTGGAGAACAGCACAAATCTGATTAAAATGTATTATAATGATATGCCTGACTACGATGCATAACACAGGCACCATATGATTATATTCATGTATTATATATTAAATATACATAATTGCTAATATTGGCAGAAGGAGAAGGATTATGAATAACAACATCACTATTATGGATCATCCCCTTATCAAGCATAAGATTACAATGCTTAGGGATGAGAACACAGGAACAAATGAATTCCGTACACTTGTAGAAGAGATTGCCATGCTTATGGGTTATGAAGCACTTCGTGATCTTCCTACAGAAGAAGTTAGAATAAAGACTCCTATTGAGGAATGCATGTCACCGGTTATATCCGGTAAGAAGATGGCTGTCGTACCAATACTTCGAGCAGGTCTTGGAATGGTAAATGGCATTTTAGCCCTTGTACCGTCAGCCAAGGTCGGCCATATTGGTTTATACCGTGACCCGGTTACACATGAACCACATGAGTATTACTGTAAGCTTCCAAGCCCAATTGAGCAGAGAACCATCCTTGTAGTTGATCCAATGCTTGCAACAGGCGGCTCAGGCTCAGAGGCAGTTGATTTTATCAAGCAGCACGGTGGTAAGAACATAAAATTCATGTGTATCATAGCAGCACCTGAAGGTCTTGAACGTCTTTCAAAGGATCATCCTGATATACAGATATATGTAGGCCAGCTTGACCGCGAGCTTAATGAGAATGCTTATATCTGCCCTGGACTTGGTGATGCCGGTGATAGAATATTTGGCACGAAGTAATATTAGTTATTATAATTAAATCAATGCTATATCAGCAGGTGTAACAGCTATATGTGTTGCACCTGCTTTTTCAAGTTCTTCTCTATCTCCATAGCCATACAACACACCAATTGTATCAATACTATTAGCCTGTCCTCCTTCTATATCATAGAATCGGTCCCCAACCATAACTGCATCATGATAGTCAACTGATTTGTCATCACCAACTAATCCCTTAAGGGCCTTCCCAATAATTGCTTTCTTATCGGAGCCTGTTCCATCGGGATTACTTCCTATTACTACATCAAAATACTTTAACAATTCAAATCTTTCCAAAATACGAAGTGATGGCTCTGTCGGCTTACTTGTAGCAACTGCAAGTCCGGCCCCATTTTTCTTTAAAGTTTCAAGCAGCTCATATATCCCGTCATAAACTTCATTTTCAAAAAGGCCTGTAACATTGTATCGTTCACGGTATTTTGCCACCATTGCTGTTGCCTGCTCATCATTCATTCCAAAATGTGTAGAAAAAGAATAATGCAGCGACGGCCCTATAAAGCTTTGAAATACCGACTGATCAGGGTATGGAATACCAGCCCAGTCAAGCGCATATTTTATACAATTAAATATGCCTTTCTCTGACTTTGTCAGGGTTCCGTCAAGATCAAATAAATAATATTTATACATAATGCAATCATCTGCCTTTCCCAAAATTTATATCATTATATTCGATAATCCAACCATATTCAACCTAATCCTGATTTTATAATGTGTATATTTTTCCACTAATTTGAGAAATACTATTCCTAATATATGAAAGCTACGTCTAAAACTAATATAAAATTGAAAAGGAGAAAAGCATTGAAAGAATCAAAGCAAAATCATAAGCCATTTATTTCGGCTGATAAAATGATGCCGGAATTTACTCCTACCGCTTTAATACTTGGTATTTTACTTGCAGTCATTTTTGGTGGTGCAAATGCGTATCTTGGACTTCGTGTTGGTATGACAGTATCTGCATCTATTCCTGCTGCCGTAATCTCAATGGGTGTAATTCGAATAATTCTTAAAAAGGACTCAATTCTGGAAAATAATATGGTCCAGACAATAGGCTCTGCCGGCGAATCACTGGCAGCAGGCGCAATATTTACCCTTCCTGCTCTATATATGTGGGCAAATGAATATGGCTCCGTAAAAATGCCCTCCTTCCTGACAATTTCAGCACTTGCCACAGCCGGCGGTATTATTGGAGTACTATTTATGATACCGCTTCGTACAGCTCTTATTGTTGAGGAACATGGTACTCTCCCATTTCCTGAAGGAACTGCCTGCGCCGGCGTACTTCTTGCGGGAGAAGAGGGAGGCAATAAATCAAAGCTTGTTTTCTCTGGTCTTGGCATTTCTGCCATATACAAATTCATTACTGACGGCATGCATCTGTTTCCATCCGAAATCAATTGGAATATAAAATCATATAAAGGCTCAGCTATAGGCATGGATGTTCTTCCCGCTCTACTTGGGGTAGGCTATATATGCGGCGCACGGGTTGCCTCATATATGCTTAGCGGAGCAATAATCGGGTGGCTCGTTATTATGCCTGCTATTTATATGATTGGTTCTATTGGAGATGCCTCTATAGTCCTTTTCCCTGCCACTAAAGAAATATCTGCAATGCTTCCTTCTGAGCTTTGGAACAACTATATCAGATATATCGGAGCAGGTGCAGTTGCATGTGGCGGCATTCTAAGTCTTATAAAGTCTCTGCCTCTTATAGTAAAAACCTTTAAGAGGGCACTTGCAGGCTTTGGCCATAAAGGAGGCAATCTCCGTACTGACAGAGAGCTTCCATTTTCATTTGTTTTGGTTGGAGTTCCACTAATAACAGCAATACTTGTATTTGTGCCGCAGGTTCCTATAGGGATTGTTTCTGCACTTATTATTATTTTTTTTGGATTCTTCTTTGCTACAGTTTCCTCGCGAATGGTAGGTGTTGTCGGCTCATCGAATAATCCCGTATCAGGCATGGCTATTGCAACCTTGCTAATATCAACACTTATACTTAAGTGGACAGGAAATACGGGTATAGAAGGAATGACTGCTGCAATAGCAATTGGAACGGTAATCTGTATTATTGCTGCTATGGCAGGCGACACATCCCAGGACCTCAAGACAGGTTATATAGTAGGCTCGACACCTTACAAACAACAAATCGGAGAACTTATTGGCTCCATATGCTCAGGCCTTGCTATAGCAGGGGTGCTGTATCTTCTTGATAAAGCATGGGGATTTGGCACCGACCAGCTCCCTGCTCCACAGGCAACACTTATGAAGATGGTAACTGAAGGTGTAATGAGCGGCGAACTTCCTTGGAAGCTTGTTTTTCTCGGCATATTTCTTGCACTCGCAATTGAGATAATCGGAATACCCGTTCTTCCCTTTGCCATAGGCCTTTACCTTCCAATACACTTATCTACCCCAATAATGGCAGGCGGCTTAATCCGTCTCCTTGTTAATAAACGCAAGTATAAAAATGACAGTCATAAGCATGATGCAGAAAACAGAGGAATACTTTTTTCCTCCGGTCTTATAGCAGGCGAAGGATTAATCGGTATTTTGCTTGCAATCTTTGCCATTGTCGGAATAAGCGACAAAATAGATTTGGCAAACTATGGTATAGGTCTTGGAACAATTGGGAGCATCACATTCTTCGTCTTGCTTTATGTAATGTTTATATTTGTAATATTCAAAGAAAACAAAGAGGATAATCGAAATGAAAGTCAGAAAACAAAGAAATAAATATGCAATGATAAATTACCTTGATGCAATACCTAAGAAGGCTACAAGCATTACCTGGCAAGAAAATAAAAATGGTATGGTTGAAATAGAAATTATCCATAGGGGCTTTTACGCCAAATTAGCGCAAAGACTTTTTAAAAGGCCGAAAAAAAGCCTTATTACCCTGGATAAATATGGGACAATGGTATGGAAAAGTATTGATGGTAGCAACTCTATATATAATATTGCTAATATTATGGAGAATTCCTTTCCCAAAGAGCAAGACCTTATGCTAAACCGCGTCGTCACATTCATGACAAAGCTTAAAAACGCGAATTTTATTACCATATGATATAGAAACAGGGCGACAGATTGATTCATAACTAAACAATCCGTCACCCTATTTTTATAATCTATAATTCATTTATAATAGCAAATTACATTATATCAACATCAGCGCTATAATCTACCCCATCTATCTTGAAGCCAAACATCTGGTAGAATTCTTCCCAATAACCATCAATATCAGCAAGCTCGGCAACATTCTCTGTAGTAACCTCGTCCCACTTCTTAGCAACTACCTCCTGAATATCATCACGCATCTCCCAATCGTCCATACGGATAAATCCATTCTCATCTACCTTGCTGTCATCAAGAATCTTATCCATAAAGAGTCTCTGCATCTGCTCTATGCAGCCCTCATGAAGTCCCTTTGCTTTCATTTCCTTATAAAGAAGTGTAATATATAATGGAACTACAGGAATAGCAGAGCTCGACTGAGTAACAAGGGCCTTATTGATAGCTACCTTAGCCTTGATATTAGAGAATCTCTCATTAATAATATCACAGGATTTGTAGACATCCTTCTTAGCCATTCCAATTGAGCCTTCTGCATATATTGGGAATGTAATCTTTGGTCCTATATATGAATATGCAACTGTTGTAACCTCATCAGCAAGAACACCGGCATCTGTAAGCGCCTGCATCCAATCTATCCAGTCTTCACCACCCATGACTTTTATTGTTGCATTAATCTCTTCTTCATTAGCAGCCGAAATATGTGCCTCTGCAATAGAATTATCCTTTAATAAAAGAGTCTTATTTGTATATTCGCTTCCTACTGTCTTAAGAACGGAGGTATACTTTGTTCCGTCAGGAGTAGTTCTTCTAGGTGCTGCAAGGCTATATACTATCATATCTATCTTACCCATATCTGATTTGATTGTATCTATTACCTGCTGTTTAACCTCAAGGGAAAATGCATCGCCATTAATGGATTTAGCATAAAGTCCGGCCTTGTGTGCTTCTTCCTCAAAAGCTCTTGTGTTATAGAAGCCTGCTGTAGCTGTTCTTCTGCCATTTGATTCCTTCTCAAACATAACACCAAGTGTATCTGCACCATATCCAAATGCAACTGCTATTCTTGAAGCAAGTCCATATCCTGTAGAAGCACCAATTACAAGCACCTTTTTGGCACCCTCTACCTTACCCTTGCTCTTAATGTACTCAATCTGCTTCTTTACATTCTCGGCACATCCTACAGGATGAGCAGTTGTACATATAAAATCCTTCACTCTTGGTTCTACTACCATCTTTATAATCTCCTTTTATCTCTCTTTATTTGCAAATTTTGTATAATCCTGAAGCCATACAAGGTCTACAGAGCCGGTTGAGCCCTTTCTCTGCTTAGCTATGATAATCTCGGCAATACCCTTCTTCTCTGTATCAGGATTATAGTAATCATCTCTATAAATAAACATAACAACATCGGCATCCTGCTCTATCGCTCCTGATTCACGAAGGTCGGCAAGCACCGGCTTATGGTCCGGTCTTGAGTCAACTGCTCTATTAAGCTGTGAAAGTGCAATAACAGGAACATCAAGCTCTCTCGCAAGAGTCTTTAGGGAACGTGAAATATCTGATATAAACTGCTGTCTTGATTCAACCCTCTTATTAGTACTCATAAGCTGCAGGTAGTCAATTATAATAAGTCCCAAATTATTGTTCTGCTTTAGTTTACGACATTTTGAACGAAGGTCAGCAATAGAAATTGCTGAATTATCATCAATGAATAATGGAGCCTCAGCTATTATCTCTGTACTGTCCATAATCTTCTCCCATTCATCATCAACAAGACGTCCTGTCTGAATCTTCTGGGAATTAACAAGAGCATCCATCGCAACCATACGAGTTACAAGCTGCTCCTTACTCATCTCAAGACTGAATATTGCTGTCGCAACCTTTTTCTTAACAGCAACATGATGCGCTATATTAAGGACAAATGCGGTCTTACCCATGGCAGGTCTTGCCGCAACAAGAATAAGCTCTGAGCCATGAAGACCGGTAAGCATATTGTCAAGGTCAACAAAGCCTGTAGGAATACCTGTTACTCTTGTATTCATCTTAGAGGCAGCTTCTATCTGATCAATAACATTTATGACAATCTTATCAATAGGAACGAAATCCTTACCACCGTTTCTTTCCTGAACAAGCTTGAATACTCCTCCCTCTGCACTCTCTAACAAATCGTCAACATCATCAGTATCTAAATAGCAATCCTTTTCTATCCCCTCGCACAGCTTTATCATCTTACGAAGGATGGATTTATCAGCTACTATCTTCGCATAATGCTTAGCATTTGCAGAGGTTGGAACTGCAGCAATAATATCAGCTATGTATTTCATTCCGGCTACATCTTCAGGTACGTTTTTCTCCTTCAGACGATTGCTCAAGGTAATCAGGTCTACTGCCTTTCCTTCCTTGAACAGCTCAACCATATTCTCAAACAGAATACCATACTGCGCATTATAGAAATCATCCTTTGTCAGTATATCTGAAGCATCAACTATGGCATCCCTGTCCATAATCATGGAACCAATAACTGACTGTTCTGCATCAAGGTTATATGGTTGTTTTTTTCTAATGTATGCTTCTTCCATATTATTTTCCTTCTACTACTTTGATCTTAAGCTCTGCCTGAACCTGTGGATGAAGCTTTACTTTAACAGTAAATTCTCCAACAGACTTAATGGAATCCTTTAATACAATCTTCTTTTTATCAATATCATGTCCAAGCTGTGATTTGATAGCGTCTGATATTTCCTTTGACGAAACTGAGCCAAATGTTCTTCCGCCTTCGCCAACCTTAATACCTACATTAACACAAGCCTTATCAAGCTCTTCTCCAAGTGCCTTTGCCTCAGCAAGCTTCTGGGCTGCAACCTTCTCCTCGTGAGCCTTCTTAAGTTTATAATCATTCAAATTCTTTGGTGTTGCTTCAAGACCAAGCTTCTTAGGAATAATATAATTTCTGGCATGTCCGTCATTTACATTTACAAGCTCACCCTTTTTACCAAGACCCTTTACATCCTCTAATAATATAACCTTCATTACTATATATCTCCTTCCTTATACATCTCTTCAAGAACTCTTATGAGCTCGGCCTTTACAGCGTCTGCTGTTGTATTCTCACATTCAGCTGCTGCAACATTAGCATGACCGCCTCCGCCCATTTTTTCCATAATAATCTGCACATTAACATCATCTATAGCTCTTGCACTGATTCTGACATTTCTTCCCATTTGAACAATTACAAAGGAAGCCCTTACTCCTGCAATATTAAGCAACTCATTTGCCACCTTTGCTGTAAGTACAATAGGAGATTCTGAGCCTTCCTTAGGTTCAAATACTGATATTGCAAATGAGCCAAGTACCATTTCTGCGCATCTTACACCGTCTGCCCTCTGCCTGTATGTCTCAATATCACTTCTAAACATCTTACGAACACGCATAACATCAGCACCACTTCTTCTAAGATAAGCAGCTGCCTCAAAGGTTCTTACACCTGTCTTTGTAAGGAAATTATCTGTATCAATAAGAATACCTGCATACATGGCATCAGCCTCTGATGGACGAAGCTTTATCTTCTCGTCCATATACTGAAGCATCTCAGCTATCATCTCACAGGTTGATGATGCAAATGGCTCTATATATGACAGTGTGGCATTTGCAACAACATCCTTTGTCTGTCTGTGATGGTCAAATACAACTACGCTCTTGGCATATGATATTAATTCCTCACACTCAGTAATAACAGGGTTATTAACATCAACTATGACAAGCATTGTATCAGCATTAATCATCTCAAGCGCCTGGTCATTATTAATGAACATATCATCACCATATATACCATTTGCCGTGAAATTACTATATATCGGACTTATTGCTGAGGAAACCTCATTTATTACTATATGCGCTTTTTTATCCATAGATGTAACCATTCTGTACACACCTATTGCAGCACCAAATGCATCCATATCAGGATTCTTGTGTGCCATAATAATAACCTTCTCTTTTGTTTCGAGAAGCTCCTTAAATGCAAGTGTTTTAACTCTTGCCTTTACTCTTGTTGACTTCTCAGTACCCTGACTCTTTCCACCATAATAAGTGATTCTGTCGGCAGATTTAATTACGGCCTGGTCACCACCTCTTCCAAGCGCAAGCTCCATTGCAGAACGTGCCGCCTCAAAGTTCTCAATAAAGGTATTATAATCAGTACCAAGACTTATACTAAGTGTAAGCGGCAAATCATTGCCGATATTAATTGCCTTAACCTCATCAAGAAGAGCAAATTTACTCTCCCTAAGCTGAGGAAGATATTTCTGAGGCATCACAAACATATATTTATCCTTCTCTAAGGACTTCACGATGGCATCAACATTTGCCATATATTTATTAATCTTTCTGTCAACAAGAGCTATAAGGAGTGAATGACGAACCTCCTCGAGACCATCAAATATCTCGTCATAGTTGTCAAGATAGATAAGACCTGCCACAAGCTTCTGCTCCTGATTTTCTCTTGTAAGACGATTAATATCCGTCATATCAAACAAATACATTGCAAGATAATCTGACTCCTCGTAGCTTCTAAGTTCCTCCTCATCTCTCTGTCCGTTATCTCCCGAGTCAGCTGATGACTCCGGCATACGGCTTGCACCAAGCACTACAGACTTAATCTCAACCTTATAATCTCTCTCTCCGTATACAATATTGCCATTAATGACAGTACCATCATCCGGAATCATCTCCGGTGTTATATCCTCAAATACCTGCATGGCTGTAAGCTTCATAAGCTTTCGCTTGCTTGTTTCTGTTATTCTGGCGAATTCATCATTTACCCATACAATCTTTCCTGATTTATCAAGAAGTGCGTATGGCATTGGGAACTCTCTCAAAAGCTCCTTCTGCATCTTACCATGCTCCATTGCAAATTCTACAAATCTTGCCCTTGTAGATGCCCTGTATCTTACAAAAGAAAGCACTGAAATAACAGTATATATAGCTGTTGCAACTGCGGCGATAACACCTGCAAATATTTTTACAAAAAATAGGCAAACCGTCATAACCACAAAAAGCGCTATCATATATAGCGGTATCTCAAGATATCTTTCGTATGTGTTATCAATACGACGTTTCTCGTTCATTACTTTCTTCCTTTCCCCATGCATAATCAAAAAAACATAAACATAGTAATTATATCATTATGATGTGAATAATACAAATGGAAATAATCAATATACATATTAGTACCCACGTTGTAATAGCAAGTCCCAGTCTGCTTCCATCCTTTGATACCCTGGATGTATCTGAACATTTAAAAGGTTCAAAAATATCATTTTTTATTGTCTCCGGAATTTCAACACCGGTATTTGCTACAGTTATTTTTAGTTTTTCATCCAGTTCTTCGACTTTTACCAAAAGTATAATTCCATCTTAGCATATTGAAGCAATTATCAAATAATAAAATACTATCCTTTTCCTTCTCTCTTTAACTACAATCATATTGTCCATAAACAAAACCTTGTAATCCTTTTAAAAAGGGCACTTGAAAAATCAAGTGCCCTAGTATATAATCTACTTAGAAAGGTAATCGGATGCGACTCCGATTTGCCCTCAGTTATATATGTTATAAGAAATTAAGCATCTTCACTTTGGGCGGTTGGGATGCTTATTTCTTTTTATTGTTATGATTGTCTATGTATGACAGAGCCGCAAATATTACTAGCAATAAAGTGAGCACTTCTATTGTGTTCATAGGGCATCACCCTCCTTTGTATACTAGAGGGCATCTAATATTCGAAATTTCACATCCTGGTTTCTTTTCAATTATACAATAATATTATATCATATATCGAACATATGTTCAATACCTTATGTCATTATTTCTCCTACTCCACCACCCAGCCTACCTTACTCACAAACCATTTCATATTGTTACATTTATATGTACCGTAGATTTCGATACCAAAATTTCTTTGCAGCCTGTCTGACTGTAGCCTTCATCTCAACAATGTTTTCTACAATCTCTATCGCACGAAGCTTAACATATCTTCTCATAAAAAGCATACCCTGTACTGTCTTTTTTACAAGGTATGCTTTTAGAAAATGCATTATGCTACTCACTTATATTTGTCCGTTTTAAAAATACTATTTTATCCTCTGACAAACAAACCGCAAAAATATACAACTCATGATGTATTATACAGATATAAGAAATATGGATCTTTCAAATGACAAACGCCACTTCCAAGATTTAGATTTCCGCGGAATGAATTTGCAGGGAGTAAACTTCTTTGTAACAAATCTTTCAAAAGCAAACTTTAGTGGAATGGATTTAAAAGGTTTCCCATATCCCCCGCACCCAAAAGATCACCTTCATTACTAAATACTATAAACTAGATAAACCGTTATGGATTATTAATACTAATACTCCATAACGGTTCTGCAAAAATTGATCTAACATAATACAATAATATATTACTCCTGAGCCTCAGTCTCAATAATACTAATCATCTGGTCTATCATTTCTTCATCCTTAAGTCTGAACTTAAATTCAACTCTTCGTGATGCACTTAAGTTTACTGAACCATCAGAATTATAAATCGGATTACTGAAGGATCTACCATTAGCAGTGAGAACTCCTCTAAGCACATCTATCTCAGACCTCTTAAGAACGCCGGCATTCTCAGTAAGACAGAAGGTTGCAACTGAAAATGCTCGTTGCTGAGACAGTTCAAGATTATAGAGATATGTACCATCTGTATCAGTATGTCCTTCAATAATTATCTCTGACACATATTCCTTGTATTCATCCTGAAGAAGCACCTTGCAATATCTAGGTATGAAGCTCTTAAGAAATTCCTTTCCTTCATCCTTAAGCTCACTCATTCCTGAGTCAAATAATACACTCGCATCAAAGGTAATCGCACCTGTCTGAGGATCAACGATAACATTAAGTGCACTATCATTAAACTCGTTTCTCAAATCTGCAACAAGATCACTTCTAATTCCAATAATTCTGTCAAGCTCCTCCTGCTGGGCTTCTAATAGTATTTCCTGTTCTTTTATTATTTCCTGCTGTTTCTCAAGCTCTTCTTCCTTATTCTCATATTGGCTCTTTGACTGGAGCATTGTAAATGAGATGATAAGAATAAATATGAGAAGCAATGCTGCCATCATATCAGAGTAAGATAACCAGTAGGAGGTTTCCTCATCTTCTTTTCTTCTTTTTACTCTACTCATTAGTATTACCCCTCAATTATTATTTTGCCTTATTCTTTAAAAGCTCATTTTGCTCCTGCTGTAATTCGCAAAGAGATTTGAGATATGGAACAAGTGTATCTTCAATAGCTTTCTGAGAATTCTCAATTGCCTCAATCTGTTTTCTCTGATATTCAAGCTCAACACTCTCATTATCATAATGTGCATCAGGACAAACATATCTCTTAAATTCTGCAATAAACTCATCAAGCTTATGATAAGCCTTTTCAGTAACTGTTTTAAATATCAGATTGAATGTCAATGAGAAGATCATACCATAAATAGATGTATGGAACGCAACCTTAATACCATCCATAAGCGGTCCGATACTATTTGCTATCTCCTCTGCACTTCCTGTATTAAATGCCTGAAGACCAAATGACAAACCAATAAATGTACCAAGAATACCAAGACCTGTCATTGCACTAGGTATAAGATTAAGTCTACCCTTTTCAACGCAATCATCTATAAGCTGATAGTTGATAAAATCATCTATATCGCATCTGTAGTTATTTGGAGCTTCCTTCTCAAGTCTGTTCATTTCTTCAACATAATCTATATATGTATTTCTAAGGTGCGACTCGTTAAAGATGCCGTAACGGTTATCTGTTTTGTAGTCATCCCATAAAAGGCATTTTCTTCTGGCATAATCCTGTTTAATGTAGCTTATTGCAACATGGAAATCATCGCCCATCTTATCTATTCTGCCCATTCGTTTATAAGCATATATAAATATAGCGCCTACAATAATAAACATTGCTACATTAACAATTACACTTGCTATATCAATATTATCATTAGTAATATTAAGGTATATGCATATAACAAGCATCGCTATATATACAACAGGAAGCCACTTCTTATTCAGCTCAATCTTCATATTCTGCTTCTTCTTGTAAGCCTTAGCAATAACCTCATTCTGCGGTCTTACCTTTAATCTTTTAACCTTTTTTACGTTCATCTCTCTTACCTCCACATTAGTTACGCTTCTCTATTATTAATATGTAATAAACACATAATTTTAGGTTTTATCCATTCTTTTAATAGTAATACGGGATATGTTATTGCTAATGAAACAACTATGGAAATCACCGTCATTATTAATGAATCGACTAAGCTTTTTTCTGATAAGCTTCCAAATAACATATACTGTTTCTCTTTTTCATAAATATAAAACAATACCAATCTATGTATACCATAAATATATAAACTGTTTTTGCCAAGATATTCTATACATCTGTTATCATTTCCATTTGTAATAACCACCAGGACATGAATTAATACAAATGCAAGCGGCATATATAAAAATGTTTCAAAATGAAATATTTGTTCTGTATTATCAATTGTTAAGGCAATTAATATCGGCGCCAGGACAGCAGCAACAGCAATATTCATGATTTTCTTATTTTGTATTCTATCCAAATAACCAATCCTGCCACATAAATAGCCGACCCCAAGACATAATACAGCAGCAGGTATTACATGAAACATCTGCGGTATAGGTTCTGAATTATATGCTGAATAAACATACGCCTGTATTCTTGGCGAAATCACAAATAATACTAAAACACTAATTCCCACTATATATTCCTTCTTCTTAAAACAAAGAAGAAGCTTGAATAATACAATAGAAATGAATAGTACCGGAAGGAACCATAATGCGTAGTTAAAAATAATAATTAGATTCTCTCCTCCCAATAATACTGCCGTAACAGCCTCTTTAACACTTAAGCTTTTTTCCAGAATAATTACCCTGAAAACACAAGATACCAAACAAAATACTATGTATGGAATAAGCAGGGTTTTTGCTTTCTTTACAATGAATCTGCCTAATGGCTCATCCTCCCTGCCGGCAAGCAGATAACCTGATATTGCAAAAAATAACGGCATATGAATACTATATATTAAGCGAAATACATCTTGTGGCAGCTTCCAGCAATGACCTAAAACCACCATTATTATTGCTATACCCTTCAGATAATCTATATAGGTATTTCTCTTCATCACAGCTTCCCCCGTACAGAATAATTTCATTCTGTTCGCATCATTTTGTACCACATTGCTCTACTCTCATTCTAATTCTATCAATTGCTTTATCATACCTAATAAGCTTCTTGAAGCCTTCAAGTACATATGACATCACAAGCGAAATCATTAGAAGCACTGCAACAACAAGTAAAAAGTGCTTAAACGAATAGATAAATGACTTCATGTAATATTGCCTGATAAAGGTGTGTATCAGGAAAATATTCATTGAATGTCTTCCAAGATGATATAGCACTTGTCTTACTACAGGAATATAAACCACAAATTCCAAGCAGAACAA
>JAEDHX010000025.1 GCA_016296785.1 Coprococcus sp.
TGGCATTATTATAAGTATTGGCATTATTATAAGTATTGGCATTATTATAAGTATTGGCATTATTATAAGTATTAGCATCATATGACTGGCTATTCTTCTTTTTCTTCTTGCCGCTTGCTATGACAATAATATAGATAATACCAATGAGAATAAATAAACCACCTATTAAAATTGGCATAATGTAATCAGTAGGCGATATTATATCAATGTAGATATAACGTGTTTCTGATTTGATTGTTGCAATATCTTCACTTGTTAAATCATATGACTGTTTATACATTTGTAAGATATAATCGTCCATAAAGCCGGATATCTTACTTGACTGTGTTCTGATTACACCCTTTACACTTACTGGTGTTGGATTCTCATTATATGAGAGATCATCAAAGTCTTCTGCTTCTTTTTTTGATACTTGAACACCAATATAGTAAAGCTTCTGATCCGGACTCTGGTCGCAGACATCTACAAGATAGTAGTAACCACTTGTGCGTTTAATACCATATTTCTTTTTGATGTTCTCACAATATGCACCATAGCTGTAGGTAAAGGTTCCCTCAACATATGTACCGGATGTTAATTGTGAGATGTCTGCTGTGTTAAAGTTTACTAAATCTCCTTTTAGATTGATTAGCTGATTTAATCCCATTACTAGAAATACAATACCAATTGCTAAAAATATAAAGGTATTTAGTACAGGATTTGATTTGTTTTGTCTTGCCATTTTCTTTTCCCCATTTTTTAATTCCTATTATTTTAACAAATATAAATCTGTCTTATATATTTTTACATTATTTTCTATTATTTTGCAAGTAAGTTATATTATAAATATGTTTGTGAATTAAGTACAAATAATGTTATAATCATAAACTGGATGAATTAGTATTATGCTAATTGTACGATTTGGAGGAAGATTTATGACCGCAAGGAAGAAAATAAATGACAAAAGAAGATTCTTATATATTATTCCTGTAATTTTCTGGATGGCATTTATATTCTATATGTCGGCAAAAAATGCAGAAGCGTCATCTTCACTTAGTGGAGGAATAACAGAGAGACTTGGTGATGTATTTGAAGTAATCCGAAATGACACGCCGGTTGAACGTGAAAGCTTCATGTCAGCGTTTGAGACGATAATTAGAAAGCTTGCACATATGGCAGAATATGGAGTGTTATTTGGATTAGTTTTGCTTGCAGTAAAGAAAGTCAGCTATGCTTCAAAGCGTGCATATTTCTATATCCTGTCTCTTGTTATTTGTTTTTTGTATGCCTGTACTGATGAATTTCATCAATTATTTGTACCGGGAAGAGATGGAAATGTTGTCGATGTATTAATTGATATGAGTGGTGCGTTAACATGTATGATAGGAGGACTTGCCATAAAGAATAGCAAATGGAGAATAATAATTGGATTTATGGCAGCCTTTGCAACCCTTGCACTATTCTTATTCTTGATTTTTTATGATTTTATGTGATGGTATCTGTCAATTTCATTGAACATAGTATTGAAAAATGTTATATTAGAGTATAGTGAATCTTGATATATTGATTGGAGAAGTATATGACATTAGAGGAAGTAAGACAAAGTATTGATAAGGTTGACAAGGAAATAAAGAAGCTATTTAAAGAGCGCATGATGCTTGCTGATAATGTAGCCAGAGTCAAGGCCGAAACAGAAGATAAGATATATAAGCCTGACAGGGAAGAGATAATTATATCTAATCTTACGGAAGATATAGATGATAACATTAAGATGGAGTATACTGCGCTTATTAAACGTATAATGGAGATAAGCAGAAAGTATCAGTATGGCAGAACCTTAGAGCTTAGGGATTGCCTTGATATTGTTTATGATACTGACGAACCAGAGGTGAGAAGTCTTGCCATGGTTAAGCAGGAGCTATATATATGTCAGGATTACTCCAAAGATATGGTAATAGCAGTAGATGATTATATGCAGGTTAAGGAGCTTATTGAGACAGGTGCTGCTGATGCCGGCATGGGTGTACTTGAAGACATTAGCTATGGTGTATCTGATGCGTTACATGAGATGCTCACAAACAGTAAGCTGTATATTTACAGATGTAATGTTGTAAATGAGAATGGTCACAATAAGAAGGTTGTTACATTTTCTGACAGGTTGGTAGTAAGAAAGGATCATAACAGATTAAAAATAATGTTTGTCTGCAAGAATAAAAGTGGAAGTCTTAGCAGTATATTATCTATGATTTCTGATTATGGAGTTAATCTGATGGAGATTCATTCAGCTCCTGACAGAAAAGAAAACTGGAATTACAGATTTTATATTGAGCTTAGCGGCAATCTTTTGTCAAAGGATATTAAGTCGCTAATATTCCAGCTTGAAAATGAAACTGAAGAGTTTAATATTCTTGGCAGTTATTATTGTGACAAATAAAGCAAAGGAGAATACTTTATGAAGAGTGGAAATAGTGTTTTGCTTATTAAGAATGGTATAGTTGTTAATCCTGCTAATGATAGTGTTAATAAATCAGATGTTCTTATAGCAGATGATACAATTATTAATATTGACACTTGCATAGATGAAGAAGCTGCAAAACAGCTTATAGCAGATAGAAATTTTGAAGCTGAGCTTAAGATTATTGATGCAGGCGGCTCATACGTTATGCCTGGTTTTGTTGACCTTCATGTTCATTTCAGAGATCCGGGCCAGACTTATAAAGAGGATATTGAGACCGGTTCTAGAGCTGCGGCGCATGGTGGTGTTACAACAGTTTGCACTATGCCTAACACAACTCCGCCGGTAGATTCTGTTGAAACACTGCAGTATATTCTAAATAAGGCCAAAGAGAAGTCATTTGTAAATGTCAGACAGGTATCAGCTATTACAAATGGGATGAATAATAGTGAGCTTGTTGATATGGCTAAGATGTATGATGCCGGTGCTGTTGCATTTAGCGAGGATGGCAAAAGTGTAATGGATATAAATCTTTATCGTGAGGCTATGGAGATTGCTGCTAAGCTTGGCGTGGTAATTATGGCCCATTGTGAGGATAAAAATCTTGTAAATAAAGGAGTTCTTAATCAAGGTTTAGCATCAGACAAGTTTAATGTTCCCGGAATAAGTAATGCTGTTGAAGATGTAATCACTGCAAGAGATATATTCCTTGCAGGACAGGCAGGTGCTAAGCTGCATTTGTGTCACTGTTCTACAGAGGCTTCTGTTGAACTTGTAAGAATGGCTAAGAAGTTAGGTTATGATGTAACTGCTGAGGTTTGCCCACATCATTATACACTTACCGATTCGGATATTGATAAGGTAGATGCTAATTATAAGATGAATCCGCCACTTAGAAGTGAACGTGATGTTAAGGCGCTTATTAAAGGTCTTGTGGATGGAACAATGGATTGTATATCAACTGACCATGCACCACATAGCGCTGAAGAAAAGAGCAAGGATTTTGTAAGCTCACCATTTGGTATTATAGGACTTGAGACAAGTGCAGCACTTACTTATACAGCACTAGTTGATACCGGACTTTTGAGTATATGTGACATGGCAAAGAAAATGAGCTATAATCCTGCAAAGGTAATAGGTATACACGATAAACGAGGATATATTGAAGAAGGAGCGATAGCGGATATTGTTATATTTGATTCAACAAAGGAATGGGTTGTTGATGAGGCTGATATAATGTCTAAGAGTAAGAATACACCTTATATTGGCAAACAGCTTAAAGGTAAGGTAGTTACAACCATTTGCAATGGTAATATAGTGTATAATGAACTTTGATAAGTATAAAAATGGCGTAAAGCATTTTATATAATAAACATAAAGGAGTATAAAGATATGATAGACAAGCTTGTATCAAAAATAAAGGAAACAAATGCACCTATAGTAGTTGGACTTGACCCAATGCTTAGCTATGTGCCAGAACACATTCAGAAGAAGGCCTTTGATGAATATGGTGAAACACTGGCAGGTGCAGCTGAGGCTATATGGCAGTATAACAAAGGTATAATAGATGCAACATATGATTTAATACCTGCAGTAAAGCCACAGATAGCAATGTACGAGCAGTTTGGTATAGATGGACTTATTGCTTTCAAGAAAACTGTTGATTACTGTAAATCAAAGGATCTTGTAGTAATTGGTGATATTAAGCGTGGTGATATTGGTTCAACATCAACAGCATATGCAGTAGGACATCTTGGCAAGGTTGCAGTAGGTTCAAATACATATGCCGGTTTTGACGAGGATTTTGTTACTGTTAATCCTTATCTTGGAACTGATGGTGTTAAGCCATTTGTTGACGTATGTAAGGAAGAAAACAAGGGTATTTTTGTACTTGTTAAGACATCTAATCCATCATCAGGAGAATTTCAGGACAGACTTGTAGATGGAAAGCCTCTTTATGAGATAGTAGGCGAGATGGTTGATAAGTGGGGTAGTGATGTTATCGGAAAGTCAGGTTATTCTGCAGTAGGAGCTGTTGTTGGAGCAACATATCCTAAGATGGGAAAGATTCTTAGAGATATTATGCCAAAATCATTTATCCTTGTTCCTGGTTATGGTGCACAGGGCGGTAAGGCAGCAGATCTTGTTCACTATTTCAATGAAGACGGACTTGGTGCAATTGTAAATTCATCAAGAGGAATTATAGCTGCATATAAGCAGGATAAATATGCACAGTTTGGCCCGGAGGCATATGCAGATGCTTCAAGACAGGCTGTAATTGATATGATTGAAGATATTAACGGAGCAATCGGAGGACATTAATGGGTAAATTAAAGATGACTGCGCAGGTTGTATCACAGGAATGTTTAGCAACAGATGTTTACAGCCTTGTGCTTAAGGCAGACGAAATAGCAAATCAGGCGGTTGCAGGGCAGTTTGTATCTGTATATTCAAAGGATGGTAGTAAGCTTTTGCCTCGTCCTATCAGTTTGTGTGGTATTGATAAGGAAGCAGGTACAATACGTCTTGTATATAGAGTAGTCGGATTTGGTACAACTGAGTTTTCTAAGCTTATTGCCGGTGACTCTGTAGATATATTAGGACCGCTTGGTAATGGCTTTGATAAGCTTGATAAGAAGGCTATTCTTATCGGAGGTGGTATAGGAATTCCACCTATGCTTCAGCTTGCAAAGGAGCTTAATTGTGAGAAGAAAGTAGTGCTTGGATACAGAGATGAGATATTCCTTAATGAAGAATTTGAGCCATATGGAGATGTATATCTGTCTTCAGAGGATGGAATGCATGGTGTTAAGGGAAATGTAATCGATGCAATAAAGGAATATGGTATAGAGGGTGATGTAATCTATGCATGTGGACCTACGCCTATGCTCCGTGGTATAAAGGCATATGCTGCAGATAATGGTATTATTTGCCAGATATCTATGGAAGAGAAGATGGCTTGTGGTGTCGGTGCCTGTCTTGCATGTGTGTGTAAGACAAAGGATGTTGATGAGCATTCACAGGTTCACAACAGAAGAATATGTGCAGATGGTCCTGTATTTTATGCCGAGGAGGTGGAACTGTAATGAATATGTCAGTTAATATAGCAGGTGTTGAGCTTAAGAATCCTATTACAGTTGCATCAGGGACCTTTGGTTCAGGTATGGAATATAGTGAATTTATTGATTTGAACCGACTTGGTGCAGTAACTACAAAGGGCGTTGCAAATATCCCGTGGCCGGGCAATCCTACTCCTCGTATAGCTGAGACCTATGGTGGAATGATGAACGCCATTGGACTTCAGAATCCCGGTATAGATGTATTTAAGAAGCGTGATATACCGTTCCTTAAGGAATTTGATACTAAGATAATTGTAAATGTATGTGGTAAATCTACGTATGATTATGTGGACTGTGTAGAAAAGCTCGGTGACTGTGATGTTGATTTGCTTGAGATTAATGTATCATGCCCTAATGTAAAAGAGGGTGGTATAGCTTTTGGACAGAATCCAAAGGCGTTATTTGATATAACAAAAGAGATTAAGGCAGTTGCGAAGCAGCCTGTTATTATGAAGCTTAGCCCAAATGTTACAGATATAACAGAGATGGCAAGAGCAGCGGAGGCAGCAGGCGCAGATGCAGTTTCACTTATCAATACTCTTACAGGTATGAAGATAGATATTAACAGAAGAACATTTGCAGTTGCAAATAAAACAGCTGGTGTATCCGGCCCTGCTATTCATCCTATCGCTGTAAGAATGGTTTATCAGGTAGCAAATGCAATAAAGCTTCCTATAATTGGAATGGGTGGAGTAGCAACATATGAGGATGCACTTGAGATGATTATGGTTGGAGCATCAGCAGTTGCTGTCGGTACGGCAAACTTCAATAACCCATATGCGACTATCGAGATACTTGATGGTATTGAAGCATTTATGAAGAAGAATGGTATTGAAGATATTAATGAGCTTATTGGGTGTGTTAAATAGTAGATGTATTGAGGATTTATAAAAATGAAATATAAAAAGCTTTTAGTTTCATTTATATTAGTTGTAGCTGTGTTTGTCACATTTGTGGCAGACTCAGCTACAATTTTTGCAAAGACGACTTCAAAACTTAATTCGCCACTTGGTGTTATGGCTACAGCTGTTGAAACAAGAATTGCTGTAACCTATGAAAAGGTTGCCGGCGCTGATGAATATTGGATTTATGAGGCAAAAGGCCATCCTAAAAAATTCAAGTGTGTTAAAAAGACTAAAAAAGATAAAATCGTATTTAGAAACAGGGAAAAGGGCGAAACATATTTTTATTATGTTAGAGCCATAAAATTAAAAAAGGGCAAGGTTTTATATAAAAGTAAGCCTAGCAAAAAGGTTAGCACAACAGTATCAATGAGAGGCAAGTCTACTATTAAGAATTTCCTTCAGACAGCGTTAGCTCCGGTTGGCTCAACACTTTATATATGGGGTGGTGGCTGGAATAAGGCTGATACCGGAAGCGGCATCGATGCTAAGCATGTGGGCTTAAGTTCAAGATGGAGAGAGTTTTATGCTGAGGTCATGTATGGATAGTAATAGGCGAATGTGATGATGGAAGTGTTGTCCTTGTTCATTCCTCACCGCAGGGCGTTTCTATATGCGGAACAGTAACCCCTTCCGGAGACGATGATAGTAAGGCTATAGCACTTGCAGAAACGTATATGAAGAAGTATTACAGAAACTGGCACGACAGATATCCAAGGGTAAGCTGTAATGCAAGCTATCTGTCGCATTATGGACAGATGAGGTGGAAGACTACAGGCAGGAAGGCTACACTTACGGATCCTGATGGATATCAGAATATGAGCGCTGAGGAAGTGCTTAAGGATTTATTTGGGGAAAACTAACCTGATTTGGTATTGACATAAAAGCTATATAATGCTTACAATAACAAAAGCAATGTATTGATTAATAGTAATTTAGTAATAGTATGAGAAAAGCATGTAATATAGGAGGTTTCAAGGCAAATGGAAGCATATAAGAAAGAGTTCATAGAATTCATGATCGACTGTAATGTATTAAAATTTGGAGATTTTACAACAAAGAGTGGAAGAAAGACACCTTTCTTTGTTAATACCGGTTTTTATAGAACAGGAGCACAGCTTAAGCGTTTAGGAGAGTACTATGCAGAGGCAATAAATGCTGAGTTTGGTCTTGATTTTGATGTATTATTTGGACCGGCATATAAGGGTATTCCTCTTACTGTTGCAACAACAATGGCTATTGCTGAGATGTATGATGAGGATATTAAGTACTGCTCAAACAGAAAAGAAGAGAAGGATCACGGTGATAAGGGTATTCTTCTTGGAAGTCCGATATCAGATGGCGATAAGGTTGTTATTATCGAGGATGTTACAACTGCAGGTACATCTATTCAGGAGACTATGCCTATAATTAAAGCTCAGGGAGATGCAGACGTAGTTGGTCTTGTTGTTTCTGTTGACAGAATGGAGAGAGGCCAGGGCAAGAAGAGCGCTCTCGTAGAAATTGAAGAGAAATACGGTATTAAGACAACTGCCATTGTTACAATGGAAGAGGTTGTTGAGTACCTTTATAACAAAGAGTATAAAGGAAGAATTATTATTGATGATACTTTAAAGGCTGCAATTGATGCATATTATGAGCAGTATGGAGTAAAGTAATTCAATGTAATTTTATAAGTAATATCTATGAATGCAGAAGATAAAAATCCGTATATAAAAGATATTAAGACAATAGTTGTACCTCCTGTTTTGGAAAATGAGCAGGAGGTACATGCTGAAGAACCTTTTGAAGAAGCCTATGTTATTAAGTCAGATTCTGATGCTAAGAAGAAGGGCTTCTTTTTTAGCATGCCATTTAATACAACAATATTGTTTGTAGTAATGGTTTTATTATATGAAATCATATTTCATGGTTATTATTTTGGATTTAAAAACATTAATATAGTTTACATAATTCTATTTAGTATATCTACAGGTGGATTTATAAGCCTGCTTACTAATATTTTCCCGGTTTTAGTTAATAAAATAGTTGCAATATTTATGTCTGTTTTTATTGGAGTATTATTTATTGCACAGATGATATATCATGAGGTCTTTAATAATTTTCTTTCTGTTGCAGGTACAATAAAATATGGTAATCAGGCTGCAGATAATTATAAAACTGTTCTTGCCAATATAGTTGAAAACATTTGGTTGTTTATAATTATGCTTATACCGGTGTTGTTTATTTCCATTTTCTCAAGAAAGCTTGTTGACTATAAGCCAAGAAAATGGTGGCTTAATCTATGCCTTACTATTGCAGTTATTATTATTTACATATCAAATATATTGCTTATGAAGGTTGATGAGAATACGCTATATAGTGCATATCAGATTTATAAGCAGTATGCATCGGTCGATATGGCTGTTGAGAAGCTTGGCGTGTGTGAGGCCTTTGTGGTTGATATGAAGGCGGCTGTAAGCGGGGGGAGTAATTCGGATAGAGGAGATTTAGGTTTTCAGGTTGTAAGCACTGAGGAAAACGTTACTGAAGACACTGATAATCAGAGTGAAGATTCTAATATAGATATTGATTCCAGAGGTGAAGATGTTACCACGACAGAGGAATATATTGAGGTTATTGATACGTCGCCTAATGTTTTGGATATTGATTTTGACGAGATAGATAGTGAGGCACAAAGTGAAAGTATTAGTTCATTGAATGCGTATTTTAAGAGTCTTAAGCCAACAAACAAGAATGAATATACAGGAATGTTTGAAGATTATAATGTTATATTTATTACTGCTGAAGGATTTAGTGGTTATGCCCTTGAATCGGGTCTTTTTCCGACACTTTCGAAGCTTTCAAAGGAAGGTTTTGTATTTGAGAATTATTATCAGCCGCTTTGGTATGGCTCTACACTTGGTGGCGAGTATGCAAATCTTATGGGAAGTCCAACGAAAAATGGAGCCTACCTTAGTATGTATAGGGCTGCAAAGAATGAAAATGGTATGATATTCTCACTTGCTAATCAGTTGAATAAGAAAGGTTATACATCTATTGGCTATCACAATAATGAATATACATATTACGATAGAGATATTACTCATCCGGCACTTGGTTATGAATGGCGGGCAAATGGCTCCGGGCTTGCTGCTCAGCATGATGAGACAGGTGAGATACCTTGGCCACAGTCAGATCTTATCATGATAAATGACACAGTATCAGAATGGATAGATAAAGAACCATTTAATATATATTATCTGACGGTAAGCGGCCATGTATTATATAGCTATAATGCTAATTACATAAGCAGGAAGAACTGGGATGTAGTAGAGAATCTTAATTATACGGAAACGACAAAGGCATATCTTGCAGCTCAGTATGAGCTTGAAGTTGCTCTTGAAGAGCTGTTAACCCAGCTTGATAAGAAGAATTTGCTTGATAAGACACTTATTGTATTAGCAGGAGACCATGTACCATATGACAATATGGAAATACTAGACGAGTTAGCAGGCTATGAGTTAGAGGATCAATTTGAGGCATACAGAAGCAATCTTATTATATGGTCAGCTTCCATGGAGGAGCCTGTTCATGTAGATAAGGTATGCAGCAGTATAGATATACTTCCGACTGTATCTAATCTTATGGGCCTTAGTTATGATTCAAGGCTTATAATAGGTCAGGATATTTTGTCTGATTCGCCGGGACTTGTTATATTTGCAAATAGAAGCTTTATAACCGATGATTTTTACTATTATGCATATACAGAGCAGGTTGAAGCTATAAGTGATGCAGTTATAACGGATGAACAGGTAGAGAATATGATAATAAATGTTGCTAATAGATATATGGCGGCTGACAGTATAACAGAATTGAACTATTATAGATATATTGAAAAGTATTTGCCATAAGAGTATTAATAGTATTATATTATAATATGTGTTTTCCTGATAGTTTATTTCTATGATAATATTTGATTTTTAGATATTAATTTATGTGATGATAATTAATTTTAGGGTATTTATTAATGATAAGAATTGATGAAAGATTGAGGAAGTATTATGAAACTTGGAAGAAATGATATTTGCTGGTGCGGAAGTGGTAAAAAATACAAATCCTGCCACCTGATGATGGACGAAAAGCTTGAGCAGATGAAATTGAAAGGTTTTAAGATACCTACAAAGAAGATGATTAAGACACCTTTGCAGATAGAAGGTATACGCGAAGCTTCTCGTATTAATACAATGGTTCTTGATTATATTACGCCATATGTTAAAGAGGGTGTTTCGACAGAAGAGCTTGATAAATTGATATATGATTACACAAAATCAATAAATGCTGTTCCGGCATGTCTTGGATATGAGGGTTATCCTAAGAGTGTATGCATATCTGTAAATGATGTTGTATGTCACGGTATTCCAAGTGCAGATACAATTCTTAAGGATGGAGATATTGTAAATATTGATTGCACAACTATGTATAATGGTTTCTTTGGGGATTCCTCAAGAATGTTTATGATTGGTAATGTTGACCCTGTTTGGGAGAAGCTTGTAAATGATACAAAGAAGGCACTTGATTTAGGTGTTGAGGCATGTAAACCATATTGTACAATTGGTGATATTGGATATGCAATTAATTCATTTGCTAAAGAGCAGGGATACTCAGTTGTTAGGGAAATTGGTGGTCATGGAGTTGGACTTGCAATTCATGAGGATCCATATGTAAGCCATATTGGGTTGCCTGGCAAGGACTATGTTATAGCGCCGGGAATGACATTTACAATTGAGCCTATGATTAATCTTGGCGCTCCTGATATATATCAGGATGCTGAGGATGGATGGACAATTTATACAGAAGATGGCTCTCCTTCAGCACAGTGGGAATATACACTGCTTATGACTGAAAAGGGTGTAGAGATATTGGCACAATAGAAGATAGAGAATAAAAACAGGCTGTAGCATTTACGATTAATTATCGTGATACGACAGCCTGTTTCTTTTGTGTATTTTTATTTCCTTTTTTGTTTTTATATGTTATTTTGCAAGAATAGACAATATTTCATTGCTTCTTGCAATGAATTTTGTCATGGCATCTGCTGAAAGAGGACGGTTTGCAATAACAGCCAAATCATAGAGCTGGCAACATATGGTTGGAGTATTCTCACTGTCAGGGTTCTCAAGGACGTATTTTACAAGACTGTTATTTGAGTTAAGAACAAGTGTCTCGCCCTGTCCGCCAAACATGTTAGGATCCATGCCCATACCGGCCATTCCATACATTTTCATCATTTCCTGCATACGTCTTGACTCTTCGGAAAGAGTAAGCATTGATGAAGTGTTCTCATTCTTTAATGCTTCAACCTTTACTGTAAGGTTATCAGTATCAAGAGCCTTCTTAAAGAGTTCCGTAAGCTTATCTGTGTATTCCTTTGCAGTCTCTTCTGATAACTCGTCGCTTACAAAATTATCAGTTAGGTCAGCGTCGATTCTATAGAAATGAACATTTTCATTCTTCTGTTCAAGAAGGGTGATAAATGGACTATCAATTGTCTGTGTCATGATAAGTGCATCAATGCCTTCTTCTTTAAACATATTAATGTACTGTGACTGTGCAAGCTCATCTGTAACGTAGAAGACTTTGTTTTCATATTTTTCCTTGCCTGCTTCAAGATATTCAGGAAGAGTAAGATATTTGCCTTCAAGATTTTTGTAAATGCAGTAATCCTTCATTTTATCAAGGAATTTCTCGTCCTTTAAACAACCAAATTTGATGAATGGATTAATGTCATCCCAATACTTCTCGTAGTCTTCTTTGCGAACCTTGTACATTCCTGATAATTTATCAGCAACCTTCTTTGTAATGTAGTCTGAAATTTTCTTAACAAAGCCATCATTTTGTAAAGCACTTCTTGATACATTAAGCGGAAGATCAGGACAATCAATAGTACCTTTAAGAAGCATAAGGAATTCAGGAATAACTTCTTTGATGTTATCAGCTACAAATACCTGGTTATTGTAGAGCTTTATTGTTCCTTCAAGATTGTCATATTGTGTATTAATCTTAGGGAAATAGAGAATTCCTTTAAGATTAAATGGGTAGTCCATATTGAGGTGTATCCAGAATAAAGGCTCTTTGTAATCATGGAATACCTTGTGGTAGAATTCTTTATATTCTTCATCTGTACAATCATTTGGATGTTTGCTCCAAAGTGGGGTGGTATCATTGAGTGGTTTTGGAGCATTTGCCTTAGCATCGTCATCGACTTCTTTGAAGTCTCCATCATCTGTGTCTGATTTCTTCTTAAGTGTATCAGTCTTGTCGTCCTCTGTTGCAGTGCTGTCAATAGTTGCTTTTTTTGGATCTTCAACAGGAGCATTTGCATTTGTATAGTAGATTTCTACAGGCATGAAGGAACAATATTTTTCAATTACTTCCTTTATGCGGTATTCATTTGAGAATTCATAGCTGTCTTCGTTGAGGTAAAGAGTGATGATTGTTCCTCTGTCAGACTTCACACTTTTCTTCATCTGGAATGAAAGACCATCCTCACATTCCCAGTATACGGCATCTTCATCATCCTTATATGACTTTGTTTCGATAGTGACCTTATCAGCAACCATGAAAGCAGAATAGAAGCCAAGTCCGAAATGACCGATTATCTGCTCTTCAGTAGCTTTATCCTTGTATTGCTCAAGAAATGCCTCTGCTCCTGAAAAAGCAATCTGGTTAATATACTTCTCAACCTCTTCAGCTGACATACCAATACCATTGTCAATAAACTGAATTGTCTTATCCTCAGAGTTAGTGATTACATCAATTCTATATGGTTCGTCCGGCTCATCAAACTCACCCATAAGTGAAAGCTTCTTAAGCTTTGTAACTGCATCACAGCCATTTGAGATAAGCTCTCTTACAAAAATGTCGTGGTCAGAATATAACCATTTCTTAATAACTGGAAAAATATTCTCGCTGTTAATTGATAAACTTCCTTTTTTCATTAAATAAACATCTCCTTTATGTAAAATGGTAATTAACAACTTGCATGATAAACATAATAAAACACCGGTAAATGAAAGTCAAGAAAAAATTAGCACTCAAATACGTTGAGTGCTAATAATTAATAAAAAGTTTATAATTTGGTGTTTAAGTGCGAGTTTACACAATCTCATAATGCTTAAAAAAAGCTTTTACACTGTTATCCCATAACATTTCTAACGTTTTATCTGTAGAAAAACTCCTAAGAGATGTAATAGTTGTAGCTGTAATACTCTTACCATCAAAATATATATTTAAAGTAAGATTTGCAATATCATCAGTAGAAAATGGGAGATTATTCTTTTCGATAATATGGTTTATATTTGGTTTTGAAAGAATAAAAACTAATTTAAAGCTTAGAGGAAGCTTATTCCCTTTAATAACATTATATATATGCCCTCTGGTAGTTTTCCAGCAGATATAATCCTCCGAAACCATTTCAGACAATTCATCATTGTCAAAGAAGTCTTTATTTATTCTTCCACTAATATGATAACTCACATTGCTCTTAACATTTGCCTCAACAAGCAGAAAATTGTCAAAAACCTCATCCATTAACAGTTTTCTAACAAACCCCTTTGTATCACTAATATCTATATTAAGCATCCTACCTCCATTCGCCATGGGGACAGGTCCCGTGGCTAAATAATTCTGTCATAAATTCACCTTCATTATACAGTAAATAATATTATCATGTAAAGGCGGATTACGATTATCATTTGCCATGGGGACAGTTGTTATTTGCCACGGGACCTGTCCCCATGGCGAGTGGATTTTTGTTGACAAAATAAATTGTGGCTCATATACTAGATAAGTAAAGGCGTAGAACGAGAAGAGTAGATGGCTTCGAGGATTGCAGAGAGAATCTGTCATTGGCTGTAAGCAGATTTATCGGAGAGCTGTTGAAGTGCACTCGGGAGCCGGCTGGCGGAAATTATGTATGGAATGTATGTGAGAGTATGTCGGCACGTAGATGGGCGTTAACCTGTTAAGTGGGAGTAATCCAATTAGAGTGGAACCGCGGAGCTTATGCTTCGTCTCTGTATTATCAGGGACGGGGTTTTTTTATTTTTAAATAAGTGTGAAGGAATATAGATATATGTCTTTTTTGAAGTATTTTAAAGAGCAGGCTGCTGTTATAAAAGAACGCGATCCTGCAATTAAAACAAATAAAGAAGTGCTGCTTTATCCCAGCTTTTGGGCTATATACAAATATCGTAAGGCCCATAAGTTATATGAGAAAGGCCATTACTACAGAGCCAGAAAAATATCACAGAGGGCAGCTAGAAAGACCGGAATTGAGATACATCCGGGTGCAGTTATAGGTGAAGGTTTCTTTATAGATCATGGAAATGGTGTAGTGATTGGAGAAACTACGATAATTGGTAATAATGTTACTATTTATCAGTGTGTTACTCTTGGGGGTACCGGAAAGGAGCATGGCAAGCGTCATCCTACCTTAGAGGATAATGTTATGGTAGGGGTTGGTGCTAAGGTGATTGGTTCGTTTACTGTAGGTGAGAATTCCAAAATTGGTGCTAACTCAGTTGTGTTATCAGAGGTGCCACCTAACTGTACTGTTGTCGGTGTTCCGGGAAGAGTAGTTAAGATGAATGATATCAAGATTCCTCGTTCTGACATGGATCAGGTACACCTTCCAGACCCTGTGTTAAATGATATTAATGAATTAAAAGAAGAAAATAAAGAGTTGAGAGGTATGATTGAACAGCTTGCAGGAATGATAAGTAAATAGAAATAAGATACGAATAGTATAATTCATAAAATGAAAGGAAAGAAATATACTCTTTGAAAGGATATAAAGGTAATAATATGAAGATTTATAACACATTAACAAGAACAAAAGAAGAATTTGTACCTATAAACGAGGGCAAGGTTGGAATCTATGTTTGTGGTCCTACAGTATATGATTTTATTCATATTGGAAACGCAAGACCGATGATTGTTTTTGATACATTAAGAAGATATCTCGAATATAAGGGATATGAGGTTAACTTTGTTTCGAATTTTACTGATGTTGATGATAAGATAATCAAACGAGCAAATGAGCAGGGTGTTGATTCAAAGGTTATATCTGAGAAGTATATTGAAGAGGCAAAAAAAGACATGGCATCCATGAATGTCAGAGAAGCAACCACCCATCCGAAGGCAACTGAGGAAATTCCTGATATGATTGAAATGATTAGGATTCTTATTGATAAGGATTATGCTTATGAAGTAAATGGAACAGTTTATTTCAGAACAAGAAAGTTTAAGGAGTATGGCAAGCTTTCAAAGAAGAATATTGATGATCTTCGCTCCGGTAACAGAGATTTGCTTGTATCAGGAGAGGATGAAAAAGAGGATTCACTCGATTTCGTTTTATGGAAGCCGAAGAAGGAAGGTGAGCCATCATGGGAATCTCCATGGGGCGAGGGAAGACCTGGCTGGCACCTTGAGTGTTCTGTTATGTCAAAGAAATATATTGGTGATGTAATTGATATTCATGCAGGCGGTGAGGATTTGATTTTCCCACATCATGAAAATGAGATAGCTCAGTCTGAGGCTGCAAATGGTACAGAGTTTGCAAGATACTGGATGCATAATGGATTCCTTAAGATAAACAATGAGAAAATGTCAAAATCACTTGGCAATTTCTTTACCGTAAGAGAAATCGCTGATAAATATCCTCTTCAGGTTATCAGATTCTTTATGCTTTCGGCACATTACAGAAGTCCGCTTAACTTCTCTGCTGATCTTGTTGAGTCATCAAAAAATGGTCTTGACAGAATCCTTACAGCAGTTGATAAGCTTCGCGGATTTGCAAATAATGCAAATAACGGAAGCGATGCTGCAATTGAAAAGGAGCTTGCTGCATATGAGGATAAATTTGATGCTGCAATGGATGATGACCTAAATACTGCTGATGCAATATCTGTAATATTTGAGCTTGTTAAATTCGCAAATGTAAACATCACGGCAGATACACCAAAGGATACAGCTGTTAAGGCACTATCAGTAATTGAGAAGCTGTGCGATGTTCTTGGTATCATTACTGAGAAGGAAGAGGAATTGCTTGACTCAGATATTGAAGCACTCATTAATGAGAGACAGGAAGCAAGAAAAGCCAAGAATTTTGCGAGAGCTGATGAAATTAGAAATATGTTAAGTGATATGGGAATTATTCTTGAGGATACAAGAGAAGGAGTAAAATGGAAAAGAGCTTAGATAGTTATTTTTCGGAAATATTAGACGTAGAGTATACTAATCCAAATGAGTATTCACCGCTTGCACTTGCTTATATCGGCGATAGTGTATTTGATTTGCTTATTAAAACAGTAGTTGTATCTAAGAATAATAAGCAGGCGGAGAAGTATCATAAGGAGGTCAGCTCCTATGTAAAAGCGGCTTCTCAGGCTCAGTATATGGAATATCTTATTGAAAAAGAGCTGCTTACTGAAGAGGAGCTTAGTATATACAAAAGAGGTAGAAATGCAAAGACACACTCAACAGCCAAAAATGCGACTGTCGGACAGTACAGAATAGCAACAGGCTTTGAATGTCTGATTGGATATTTATATCTTGGACGCAATTATGAAAGACTGTTTGAGATAGTAAAAAGTATTGTTTAACAGGGGGATACTATGACCAGAAATAACGATTATGATAATAATACGCAAGAAGAAGCATTTATAATTGAGGGTCGTAATTCTGTGCTTGAAGCATATCGTTCAGGAAAAACAATTGACAAATTGTATATTCTTGACGGCTGCAGAGACGGGATTATAAATTCTATCGTTAGAGAAGCGAAGAAACAGGATACAATTATTAATTTTGTATCCAAGGAAAAGCTTAATCAGATGTCGGAGACAGGCAAGCATCAGGGCGTTATTGCTCATGCAGCGGCATATAAATATGCCGAGCTTGAGGATATATTTGAACTTGCTAATTCAAAAAATGAGGCACCGTTTATATTTGTTCTTGATGAGATAGAGGATCCACACAACCTTGGTGCCATAATCAGAACAGCTAATCTTGCAGGCGCTCATGGTGTAATTATTCCAAAGAGAAGAGCAGCAGGAATAACTGCTACAGTTGTTAAGGCGTCGGCAGGTGCGATTAATTATACTCCTGTTGTTAAGGTAACAAATATCAGTAAGACAATAGATGAGCTTAAGGAAAGAGGAATGTGGTTTGCCTGTGCTGATATGGATGGTGAACTTATGTATAAATGTAATCTAACCGGCTCACTTGGTCTTGTTATTGGTAATGAAGGTAATGGGGTAAGCAGACTTGTTAAGGAGAAGTGCGACTTTGTTGTTTCAATTCCTATGAAGGGAGATATTGATTCGCTTAATGCTTCTGTTGCAGCGGGAGTTCTTGCATATGAAGCAGTAAGACAGAGAATGTAAGGGGAGACTTGATGGATAAGGTGATATCAGATGATAGCTTGAAATATGAAACCATGTCAGATAACAAAATATTAGCTCTTGTTCGAACATACGAAGACAATGATGCAATGGAATTTCTGATAAAAAAATATATGCCTCTTGTTAAAAAAGAAAGCAGAAAGCTATATATCATTGGAGCTGATGATGATGACATGATTCAGGAAGGCATGATTGGACTTATAAAGGCCATTAGAGACTATAGTGATGACAAGGGTGCGACATTTGCAACATTTGCAAATATCTGTGTTAAGCGCCAATTGCTTACAGCGGTAAATACTTCGAACAGACAGAAACATTTGCCTCTTAATTCATATGTATCACTATATGCAACTGAGGGCGAGGATGAAGTTACAATTGTTGATGAATTGATTGCAGATAGTAATTCTGAGCCTGAGGAAATTGTAATTGACAGGGCAGGTAAAGAGGATTTATACAAAATCATTGATATGAAGCTGAGCAGATTTGAAAAGCAGGTGTTAAATGAATACCTTACGGGTGATTCATACGAGGTTATTGGTAAAAGAATTAATAAATCACCAAAATCAATTGATAATGCAATTCAGAGAATACGCAAGAAAATAAAATTATAGTTTGATTGTATCATATATGTTTTCTTGACAAAATACACTTTATACTATATATTTGTTTGTGGTAATTATTCGGCTACTATAGCTCAGGTGGTAGAGCGCCACATTGGTAATGTGGAGGTCACGGGTCCGACTCCCGTTAGTAGCTCTGGCAAAAAAAGCGTTAAAACTAGTTGGTATAGGTTTTAACGCTTTTTCAAGCAGAGGAGGTAGAGAGATGGCTGAAGAAACAATTGGAAAGAATTTTATAGAGCAGATAATTGATAAAGACCTTGAAGAAGGAAAGGTAACAAAGATTGTTACACGATTTCCACCGGAGCCAAACGGATATCTTCATATAGGTCATGCTAAGTCAATTCTTCTTAATTATGGTCTTGCAAAGGAATATGGCGGACAGTTTAACTTGAGATTTGATGATACTAATCCAACAAAGGAGAAGACAGAGTTTGTTCAGTCAATCTTAGATGATGTAAAATGGCTTGGTGGTGACTTTGAGGATAGAGTTTTCTTTGCATCTAATTATTTTGATGAGATGTACGAGGCTGCGATTAAGCTAATTAAGAAGGGCAAGGCATTTGTATGTGACCTTTCTGCAGACGAAATTAGAGAGTATAGAGGAACACTTACAGAGCCTGGAAAGAATAGTCCTTATAGAGATAGAAGCATTGAAGAGAATCTGGCTTTATTTGAAGGAATGAAGAATGGCGAATTCCCTGATGGAAGTAAGGTGCTTCGTGCTAAGATAGATATGGCATCACCAAATATTAATATGCGTGATCCTGTTATTTATCGTGTTGCCAGAATGACTCATCATAATACTGGTGATAAATGGTGCATTTATCCAATGTATGATTTTGCTCATCCTATTGAGGACGCAATTGAAGGTGTTACACATTCAATTTGTACACTTGAATTTGAAGACCACAGACCTCTTTATGACTGGGTTGTAAATGAACTTGAATACGAGAATCCTCCAAAGCAGATTGAATTTGCCAAGCTTTACCTTACAAATGTTATTACAGGTAAGAGATATATTAAGAAGCTTGTTGAGGATGGAATAGTAGACGGATGGGATGATCCTAGACTTGTTTCAATAGCTGCTCTTAGAAGAAGGGGATTTACTCCGTCAGCAATTAAGAAATTTATGGAGCTTGTAGGTATTTCGAAGAGTAACAGTTCTGTAGACTATGCTATGCTTGAGTATTGCGTTCGTGATGATCTTAAGCTTTCTGCTAAGCGATATATGGCTGTTATTGACCCTATTAAGCTTGTAATTGATAATTATCCGGAGGATCAGGTGGAATATCTTGATGTAGAAAATAATCAGGAGAATGAAGCACTTGGTTCAAGAAAGGTAGCATTTAGCAAGTACCTTTATATTGAGCGTGAAGACTTTATGGAGGTTCCTCCTAAGAAGTACTTCAGATTATTCCCTGATAATGAAGTCCGTCTTAAGAATGCCTACTTTGTAAAATGTACAGGCTTTGAGAAGGATGAAGAGGGTAATATCACAACAGTACATTGCACATATGATCCTGAGACAAGGAGCGGTTCTGGTTTTGAGGGACGCAAGGTTAAGGGAACAATCCACTGGGTATCAGCTGAAAGTGCAATTGATGCGGAGATTAGACTTTATGAGAATATAGTTGATGAGGAGAAGGGTAAGCTTAACGAGGATGGAAGTCTTAACCTTAACCCTAATTCGCTTGTGATTATGCAGAACTGTAAGCTTGAGAAAGCATTTGCAGATGCTAAGCCGGGTGAAGCATTCCAGTTCCTTAGAAATGGATTCTTTTGTGTTGATTCAAAGGATTCAACAAGTGAACACCCTGTCTATAATAGAATTGTGTCGCTTAAGAGTTCATATAAGCCGGGAAAATAATACTATTTAAATAAGGTGTATTTTGCTATGGGAATAGACGAAAGAAGAAGTGTATACATTTTAATATCAAAGACATCAACTATGCCTTCTTATTTTATAAAGAAATGGACAAAGGAGCCATATGCTCATACCTCGCTAGCGCTTGATATTGAGCTTAGAGAGATGTATAGCTTTGCAAGAAAAGGCATGCATAATCCATTTAATTGTGGCTTTATATCTGAAAATATTGAGACGGGGATATTTGGCAGGGATGTTAAGACAAGATGTGTTGTATTTGAGCTTCCTGTAACTAAAACTCAGCACGAGAAGATTATAGAGGAGCTTGGCAAATTTAAGGCTTATCCCGAAAAATACAAGTATAACTACAAGGGAATATTTGGTATTATCAGGAATAAAGCAGTAGAAAGAGAGTATAATTATTTTTGCTCTCAGTTTGTTGCAACTGTTCTTAAACGTGCCGGACTCGATATTCTTCAAAAAGAACCCGGTCTTGCAAGACCTGAGGACTTTCGTAAATGTAAGAGCCTTAATGTAATATATAAGGGTTTATTAGTTAATTACAGAGATTTTTTGCAGAAATACAGAGATGATCTTGATAGAATAATTATCAAGAATAATCCAACTGAAGAATAATATATAAATAATCCGGTGTATTATTTCTTCGCACAGTATTAAGCGAAGATTAATAGTACACCGGATTATTATATGTATTATAGCTATTATTGTTCTATAATAGTATGATTTGTCTTAATGATTCCCCTTGGAAGTGCATCCTTTGAATTCTTCCATGGCTCATTCTTGAACCTATAATCGAATTTGTCTATAAACCAGCCAATATCACCATTTACACGTTCCATATTGGTGAAATACAAATCATTCAAAATCGTAAGAAATTCGTTATATTGTTCCTTTGAAAGCTTTCGACTGCCATATTCATATAAAAGACCATAATGAAATGTACAAAAACCGTTGCAGGCCTTGAATTTCTCTATGAAATCTTTATCTCTTTTCCACATATGAAAAATTGTATCAACATATCGGTCGAAGGTGGAGTTCATCTTGTCGCATATAAAGCATGTGCTTTCAAGCTTATTAATATATTTTGTGACAGGAGATTCATTGTCACCTTTTCCAAATAAGGACTTAGCAGCAGGACCTTTAGCAGCAAGCTCCTTTAAATCCCTTATTGTTTTGTCAGTATGTGTCTTCATCATAAGGGCAAGACCAAGACGATTTTTCTCAGCATATAAAAGTCTCATATGATGTGTGCAAAATCCCAGCTTGTCTGTCATTGCACGATTGTCATCCTCCATATAGCTAGGCCCCATTGTATATTCAATTGCATTTTTTTCAAGGTCTCTTTGCATCTGACAAAGTGGACATTCACACTTAGTATCAAATGCATCATTTACAGGTATAGTATATAACTGTTCTGCCATATTTCCTCCCATTTACATTAATATGAATTGTTGAAATTATTTATATGTTATTATACAATACAAACTGGTGCCTATCAAATACAAATATACGGATTGGAATAATGCAGATGGATATAACTACAAAGGATGGAAATCTAATAATTGATAATGTAAATGATTTTGTTCTTTCTCAGATTCTTGAGTGTGGCCAGTGTTTTCATTTTGACAGACTTGATGAGGAAGACTATATGGTAAATGCTTATGGCAGAGTTCTGCATATCAGGCAAAAAGGCGATATGCTGATACTGTATGGCACAAGTCATGAGGATTATGAACATATTTGGCGAAATTATTTCGATATGGATAATGACTACGGAATGATTAAGAAGAGGATTCTTGATGCTGAAAATGCCTTAAGCACAGCGATAAATGATAAGAAAGGGATAAGAATCTTAAACCAGGATTTTTTTGAGACGCTTATATCGTTTATAATTTCCCAGAATAAGCAGATTTCGCAAATAAAGCAATGTGTTAAAAATATATCTCATAAATTCGGGAATGAAATCATAGGATATAATGGTGAGGTGTTTTATGGATTCCCTGATGTAGAAAGGCTTAACAGTGTTACTGAGGAGGAGCTTAGAGAGTGCAAGGTAGGCTTCAGGGCTCCTTATATAAAGGCTGCCTGTAAAGAGGTGTATGAGGGAAGAGTAACAAAGGATAAATTGGACAGGCTTGATATTAATGATGCAAGACAGCTTCTTATGACTATCAAAGGAGTAGGTGAAAAGGTTGCTAATTGCGTATTATTATTCGGCCTTGGAAGAAGAGAGGCATTTCCTGTTGATGTATGGATGAAACGAATTATGGAGCAGATGTATTTTGAAGGAAAGGATACAAAGAAATGCGAAATCGAATTATTTGCTGTAAATAAATTTGGTGAGCTTTCAGGATATGCCCAACAATATCTGTTTGATTATGCAAGAAATAACCTCTAGTTTTAAGTTTACAATTTTTTTATAAAATTAGGGGTTGATTTTTTTACGAAAAAGGATAAAATGATACTTGTGTTAGCACTCAACCAAAGTGAGTGCTAGAGAATGGATAAATAAAGTTTAGGAGGAATATATTATGAAATTAAGACCACTTGGAGACAGAGTAGTATTAAAGCAGGCTGAATGTGAAGAAACAACAAAGTCAGGTATTGTATTACCTGGTCAGGCAAAAGAAAAGCCACAGTATGCAGAGGTAGTTGAAGTTGGACCTGGTGCTGTAGTTGATGGAAAGACAGTTCCGATGGATGTTAAGGTTGGCGATAAGGTTATATATCAGAAGTTCGCAGGCTCAGAGGTTAAGCTCGGAGAAGAAGAATACATAGTAATTAAGCAGGAAAGTATTCTTGCAATCGTTGAATAGTGAGCATTTGCTTATAAATAATACTTGGAGGTAATTGAAATGGCAAAAGAAATTAAATATGGTGCAGAGGCAAGAAAGGCACTTGAATCAGGAGTAAATCAGTTAGCAGATACAGTAAGAGTAACACTTGGACCAAAAGGAAGAAATGTAGTTCTTGGTAAGTCTTATGGTGCACCACTTATTACTAATGATGGTGTAACAATTGCTAAGGATATTGAGCTTGAGGACGCATTTGAGAACATGGGTGCCCAGATAGTTAAGGAAGTTGCAACAAAGACAAATGATGTTGCCGGTGATGGTACAACAACAGCTACTGTTCTTGCACAGGCAATGATTAATGAAGGAATGAAGAACCTTGCTGCAGGAGCTAATCCTATTATTTTAAGAAAAGGTATGAAGAAGGCTTGTGATATAGCAGTTGAGGCTATATCAGATATGAGTCAGGCTATTAACGGAAAAGACCAGATAGCAAGAGTCGCATCTATTTCAGCTGGTGATGATGAAGTTGGTATGATGGTAGCAGATGCTATGGAGAAGGTTTCAAATGATGGTGTTATCACTATTGAGGAATCAAAGTCAATGAAAACAGAGCTTGACCTTGTAGAAGGTATGCAGTTTGACAGAGGATATGTATCAGCTTATATGTCAACAGATATGGAGAAGATGGTTGCAGAGCTTGATAATCCTTATATCCTTATTACAGACAAGAAGATTTCAAATATTCAGGAGATTCTTCCAATTCTTGAGCAGATAGTTCAAAGCGGTGCAAAGCTTCTTATTATTGCTGAAGATATTGAAGGTGAAGCTCTTACAACACTTATTGTAAATAAGCTTCGTGGAACATTCCAGGTTGTTGGTGTTAAGGCACCTGGTTATGGTGACAGAAGAAAAGATATGCTTCAGGATATTGCAATTCTTACAGGTGGAAAGGTGATATCAGAAGAGCTTGGTTATGACCTTAAGGATGCTACTCTTGATGATCTTGGTCGTGCAAAGAGTGCTAAGATTACAAAGGAGAATACTGTAATCGTTGATGGATTTGGTGCAAAAGAAGATATTGACGCAAGAGTAAATGTAATTAAGGCACAGCTTGAAGAGACTACTTCAGAATTTGACAAAGAGAAGCTTCAGGAAAGACTTGCTAAGTTAGCTGGTGGTGTTGCAGTAATCAGAGTTGGCGCTGCAACAGAAACAGAGATGAAGGAAGCTAAGCTCCGTATGGAGGATGCTCTTAATGCTACAAGAGCAGCAGTTGAGGAAGGTATTATCTCAGGTGGTGGATCAGCTTATATTCACGCATCAAAGAAGCTTGCTGAGCTTATTGATACACTTGAAGGTGACGAGAAGACAGGTGCTAAGGTTGTACTTAAGGCTATGGAAGCTCCACTTTACCATATTGCAGCAAATGCAGGTCTTGAGGGTGCAGTAATCTTCAACAAGATTAAGGAGTCAGAGGTTGGAGTTGGCTTTGATGCATACAAAGAAGAATATGTAAATATGATTGAAGCAGGTATCATCGATCCTGTTAAAGTAACAAGAAGTGCATTACAGAATGCAACATCAGTTGCAGCTACACTTCTTACAACCGAATCAGTTGTAGCAGACATCAAAGAAGACATCCCACAGATGCCGGCAGGAGGCATGGGCGGCGGCATGGGGATGATGTAGTTTATCGAACCATGCGCAACAAAAAAGGAACACGCGGAATCAAGTTTACTTGAAATTCCACGTGTTCCTTTTTGGTTGCATATGGCGAGTACCCCTATCGAGTTTTTGCGAAGCGAAAACGAGATAGAGGTACTCGCCATAGAGAGCATGGTTCGATAAACTACAGTGCAGGCAGCACTGCACGTTTTTTTACAAAAGGAGAGCATGGTTCGATAAACTACAGCCT
>JAEDHX010000026.1 GCA_016296785.1 Coprococcus sp.
ATCTATAAGCAAGTCCTGGTGGTGCATCGCTCCCATTTTCTATTAGATGCATTGAAGCTCTGTGTGCTATAAATTCATCCGTCGAGTCAAAAATCATTCCACACGCATTGCACTGTTCATAATATTTATAATCCTTCTCATCATAATCAAAATGATGCTCACACGCATCAGATACAACATCCACCTTACACTTATTTGTTCTAACTGTTCCATTAACATCCTTTGTGGTAACACTTATATATGCAGTACCGGGTTTGATAGCGGAAACTACTCCACTATTATTTACTGATGCAATAGTTGGTGTGCTTGATAACCAAGATACTTTTCTTCCTGCACCATTATTAGTTACCTTTAGTGTCTGTGTTTCACCAACCTTAAGCTTTATCTGTGTGTAGTTAAGCTTTGGTGTGAAAGTCTTTACAGTTACATTGCAAGACACTGTCACACCCTTTACTGTTGCTTTTATTGTGGCAGTTCCATTTTTTACACCAGTAACCTTACCGCTATTATTGACTTTAGCGATAGATGGCGAAGATGAAACCCATGTAATTGTATCATTAGCTGATGCATTTTTAACGCTAAGTGTAATATAGCCACCTTCATATACGGATGCACTTGTCTTACTTATTACTGGTGTGAATTTTATTATAGTTACGTTGCAATTTAATATCTGACCATTAACAGATGCAGTAATTATTACCGCTCCTGCTTTCTTACCGGTTACATTTCCTTTGCTATCAACTGTTGCTATATCACTATTGCTAGAAGACCATACAACACTTCCTGATGCATTACTTACTGTAAGCTTTTTGCTTTTATCTACTTCAATACTTAAGCTTGTGCTACTAAGGCTTGCAAGATTAGAAGAAATAACATTACCGCTATCATTAGTTCGAATAACAACCTTATTATTTTCATCTCTTAATTCAACTGATGTATTTACCCTTACTGTAGTCCCATTATCTTTAATTTCATAAAGTTTTGGTGTTGAACTACTGTAACCTTGAATTTTATATGAAGCCTTATTACTACCTTTTTTAATGTAGTACATGCTGGTATCATTTAAGCAACTGATTAGCATATTGTTATTTACTTTGGAAAGGGTTCCATTTTTATAATACCTTACAAATTTGTCATTGCACCTAAAAGCACCTGTAACCTTTACCATTTTACCTTCGCCATCATATTTTGTAAGTTTACTTTTTTTCTTTGACAAAGTATACTCTACATATCCATTTGTGCCTACATAATGGAAATATCCTCTTTCTGATTTTTTCCAGCCAGATTTCATTGTAATTGAACTGTTTTTATTCACATAATAAAATCTGTTAGCAACGTTTATTCTCTTTCTTTTTGTTCTTCTAAGTCTTTCTTTATAACTTCCCTTTAGCCATTTTTTGTAACGATACGAATCATTATTATTTCTGATAAGCCAGTTAGTTATGTATCCGTCTTTTCCGACATAAACATAACTCTTTTTACCATTTACGGAATACGAATACCAACCTTCAGTTTCATTTTTCACCCCGTTTGTATCGAAGTAATAATGTTTTCCATTATCATTACCACGAACCCTATCCGTATTATCACAATCTTCACAGGCTTTAGCAATTATCCCACTGCATAATATGATTACACAGGAAATTATCATTATCATTAATACTTTTCTTATGTTTCTCACGTAATTACCCCCTCTTAATGTATAGTAAATTATTCTGATTTCTCTGGTTTAAGATTAATAAATACAAGATCAGGCTTGTTGTTCACCCTGAATCTGAAGGTATGGATGCCAAGCCCGCCACTTAATATCATAGACGAATCATTATAGCTGTATAGGCCTTTATAATATTTAGGGAAAAAGCGAACCATTGGAGATACAATGCCTCCAAGCTTAGGTATTATTATCATACCTCCATGAATATGACCTGAAAGTGTAAGATCAGCTCCCCATTTGCTGTATTCTTCAAAATAATCAGGATTATGTGCCAGTAATACATTATAGGATTTGGTGTTAAGCTTAGGCATCTTATTAAGCAAATAGTTATCTTCCATAGGTAATTTCTTAAAACGCCTGTAGTATTCTCTATCAAGATCAAGTCCGTTAATTGTTATGTTACTATCCTTAAGATATATAGATTCATCAATAAGCCATGTTACTTTATCTTTTGTATTATTATATAGCTGTGGCCACATATCTTTATACTGCTCAGTATACATGGAACATCTGAGCTCGTGGTTACCTTTTGCAACATATACATCATAATTATCACCAAGATTATTTAACAGATTAATTGCAACATCTAAGGGATAATCCTCTTTGCCTATAATACAGTCTCCGGCAACAAGAATTACATCAGGATTTAGCATATTAATTCTATTAATAAGCTCGCAGTTATCCTTGCCATATGTTGAATTGTGAAGGTCTGCAATCATGACTGCTTTTGTTACTTTGATGATTTTATCTGATTCGATTTCATAATTTGAAACAGCAATAATTCTGTTTTCTCTATAGCTTTCAAGACAAACAAAAACAGCAATTACACATATAACTATACAAATTATAATTAATGCATATAACATGCGTCAACCTCCTTTGCAAATATTACAAATAATTATCTCTATTTATTGCATTTGAAATGCATACTGAATATTTTCTTAATAGAAAAACCAAGTGTCATTTCTCTGATATCCTCATCAGCGCAAATGTCAATGGCTCCAATACTTCTTCCATTAACAGTATACTTCATGCATCCGATAATGTCATCTTTTTTTAGTGGTGCTTTAATATCATCATAGTATACTAATTCCTTCTTTACATCTGTAGCATTTTCACCATTAAGCAATACACCCGTAAATACATCATCTGATTTGATTTTTACAGTCTTCTTCTCTCCGTTTTCAATTTCTACAGTATTAACATCAAGTATGTTTTCATCCTTATATATTGTACATACAGAATAACCATAATCAAGGAGTCTGCATGCTTCGCTATTTCTTATTTCTTTTGTTTCTGCACCCATAACAACAGCGATTAGGTCTATACCATTTCTGCTTGCTGTTGCTGACATACAGTATTTTGCTGTATTTGTAAAGCCTGTTTTTAATCCCGTTGCACCTGTATACTGATTTAGAAATTTATTAGTATTTGTCAGGTCGAATCTTGATTCTCCTCTGGCTGTTTTATGTATTATTGAATCCATCCATATGGTTGAATAATCAAATATTTCAGGATGATTTACTGTTAATTCACGAGACATTATTGCTATATCACGAGATGAGGTTACATGACCTTCAGCATCTAATCCACATGCATTTACGAAGTTTGTATTTTCCATACCTAGCTCTTTAGCGCGTTCATTCATCTTAGCTACAAATGCATCCTCGCTTCCTGCTGTATATTCTCCCATAGCTACAGCTGCATCATTTCCCGAAGCAATTATTATACACTTTATCATATCTTCTACTGTCTGCTGCTCCCCACATTCGAAGAAGCATTGTGAACCACCCATCGAAGCAGCATGTTCGCTGATTGTTACAATATCGTCAAGACCATACTGACCATTATCAATAGCTTCAAATATTAGAAGTAAGGTCATGACCTTAGTTACTGATGCAGGCTCCCTTCTTTCGTCTGCGTTTTTTTCATATAGTACGGTTCCTGTTGTTGCTTCTATCACAATACATGATGGTGACTGCAAATCAGGCAATGCATCAATATTATTCTCTCCATATACCCTGATAGTAGAACCGGTTATTGATATGTAACAGGTAATTACAAATACTACTAATGTCATAATACAGCAAATTACCTTAATCAACCTGTTTTTTGATTTGAATACACATCTTATCATATACATAATCCTACGATATTAATTAATATATGTATATTTTCTCTAATATTCAAATATACTTTTCTCTTTAATTATTTTTTTACTTCTGTTATAATATGGGTTGCACTTGAGGAAAAGGAGACAAATGCTATGAGTATGAAATTAATCAAAAGAGTTCCAACCGGAGAGGAAATCAAGAAGCTTTATCCTCTTTCAAGCGAACTAAAAGCAATAAAGGCTAAAAGAGACGAAGAAATACGCAAGGTATTTACAGGCGAGGATGATAGATTTATCTTTATCATAGGACCATGTTCAGCTGATAACGAGGAGGCTGTATGTGATTATCTTAACAGACTTGCAAGGGTTGCTGATGATGTTAAGGAGAAGATTCTTGTAATTCCACGTATATATACAAATAAGCCAAGAACAACAGGTGACGGTTATAAGGGAATGTTACACCAGCCTGACCCTACAAAGGCATCAGATATGCTTGAAGGCTTATATGCAATCAGAAAGATGCACATTAGAGCTATTAGAGAAACAGGCCTTACTGCTGCTGACGAAATGTTATATTCAGAAAACTGGCAGTATGTAGATGATATTCTTTCATATGTTGCAATAGGCGCACGTTCAGTTGAGGATCAGCATCACAGATTGACTGCAAGTGGTATGGATGTACCTGTTGGTATGAAGAATCCTACAAGTGGTGATTATAATGTTATGATGAATTCATGCATTGCAGGACAGCATCCTCATACATTCTTATATTCAGGCTGGGAAGCTCATACACAGGGTAATCCACTTACTCATTGTATCTTAAGAGGTGCTTTGAATAAGCATGGCCAGTCAATATCTAACTACCACTATGAAGATCTTAAGCTCTTATATGATACATATCAGAAATTTGATCTTGTTAATCCTGCAGCAATTATTGATGCTAACCACAATAATTCCGGAAAGAAATTCGGCGAGCAGCCTCGTATTGTTAAGGAAGTAATTCATAGTCGTAATTATGATCCTGATATCAAGAATCTTGTTAAGGGCGTTATGGTTGAAAGCTATATTGAAGATGGTAACCAGCCTGTAGATGGCGGTTGCTATGGCAAATCAATTACTGACCCTTGTCTTGGATGGGACAAGACAGAGAGACTTTTGAAAGAAGTTGCTGAGTTACTGTAATTTTCATATGAAATTAGTAAATAAAAAAGACGGTCTTACAAATTGACCGTCTTTTTTATTTACTTTATATCCTTAATCTTTGAAAGAAATTGTCTTCCGAGATTAATATCACCCTTCATCTTATACTTTCCTGTTGCATATGCATATATAGGATCAACAACACCATCTAATATCCTTGCAAGTGCAGGTAGAGTAAATATTAATTGAACATTTCTTTCCTTGTACTCTCCGTTATATATATGAATTGTACCCTCTTTGATATGAATATAAAAGGATGTAGCTTCTTTACCGATTATATTAAACTGAATATATGAATCCTCTATATCAGGAATACTAACATTATCAGCTATAATATTAAATCGTTCCATACACTCTTCTATTGACATTACAATTCATCCCAATCTTATAAGAATTCGAAATCGGCATCTTCGTCACCATCACCAATAAGTACCTGATTACGCTTAACGCCTTCCTCAACCTCACCAACGAAGATTTCTTCAACCTCATCTTCTTCTTTCATTGCACTCTTACCTGCAAATGCCTGTGGCTTAGCAGTCTCAGTCTTAGGAGTCATCTTAAGCTTACCAGGTTCTTCTGTAGTCTGTGACTTCATCTTAAGCTTAGTAATAGGATCAGCTTCAACTGTTTCGCTTACAGTTTCAACTGAAGCAACCTTATCGCTTGAACCACTCTTAAGCTCTTCCATCTCTGCCTTAAGCTTAGCAAGCTCAGCCTTAGCATTAGTGATAACCTCATTAGCCTTTCTTTTAGCATCATTAATTATCTTGTTAGCTTCAGCATTAACAGCATTTGCCTCTTTCTTAGCACCAGGTGCTGCCTGTTCAAGCTGCTTCTCTAATTCGTATATCTTAACACTATTCTCCATGAGATTCTTCTTAGATATCTCATTCTCAGCCTCAAGAGCAGTATACTTGTCAAAAAGCTCTCCGTATTCTGTAGTAATCTGTCTCATAAATGCGTTAACTTCGTCCTTATTATATCCAAAGATACCCTTTTTGAAAGTTTTTGATTCAATCTGTTCCTTAGTAAGCATTATGTAATTCTCCTTTTCGTATAACTATATTTTTATAGATATATTTAACCTAACTAACATTATATTAATATTTCATATATTTTTCAAGGAATAAAAATAATAATTGGTAAAAAAATATTAAATAAGCAAAATATTTTGAATAATTACATCTCTTTTGTATCAAATATTATTGTAAATGGCCCATCATTTGACAAATCAATGGTCATATCAGCACCAAATTCACCATGCTCTACAACATCAATTTGCTTTGAGCACTCACAAATTATGTATTCATAAAGCATATTAGCCATCTCAGGACCTGCTGCTTTAGTAAAAGATGGTCTGTTACCTTTCTTGCAATCAGCACACAGTGTAAATTGCGATACAATGAGAAGCTCGCCCTTAACATCCGATAATGCAAGATTAGTTTTTCCGTCACTATCTGCAAATATACGAAGACCAACAAGCTTCCTAATAAGCTTATCTGCTTCTGCCTTTGTATCCTCTTCGTATACACCAACAAAAACTAATAATCCTTTATTTATTTTACCTATAACCTTATCTGCAACTGTAACAGAAGCATTATTTACTCTTTGAATAACAAATCTCATACCATTTTCTCCGTTTTTTTTATACAGTATAATCTAGATTATTACACTATGCAATAATTCTTTGTTATTGGAAATACTTTGTTACCGAAAATACATCATTATAAAGAAATATGAATAAATATATATAATAATGACATATAATAGATAGATAGCTAATATTTGAGGTAAATATGTGTTCAATAGCAGGTATATATAACAGTCATGAAAACTATGATATAAAGCATGAATACACAACTAATTTGCTTATAAATATGAATAATCATCTTAAGCACAGAGGACCTGATGCAAATGAATATGTTGTTTTACAAAAATGTGCACTTGCACACACAAGACTATCAATAAGAGATCTGATAACAGGCAATCAGCCTATGATGAAATCAATATATAATAATCAGATATATATTGTTTATAACGGCGAAATATATAATGCCGATGAAATAAAGCACGAATTATTGTCACTTGGATATGAATTTACAACCACCTCTGATACAGAAGTATTGCTCCAGGCATTTATTCATTATGGCCCGGACTTTGTAAATAAGATAAACGGAATATTTGCATTTGCAATATACGACAAGGCAAATGAAACGATATACATGTATAGGGATCATTTTGGCGTAAAGCCCTTATATTATACGATTTCAAGTGATGCCACACTTATATTTGCGTCTGAAATCAAAGCTTTATTCTGCTATCCGGGTATAAATCCGATAATAGATAAGGATGGATTATGTCAAATCTTTGGAATAGGACCATCTAAGGTTCCAGGTTCCGGTGTATTCAAAAATATTTATGAAGTTAAGCCGGGTCACTATATTAAATACAATTCATATGGGGCAAATGATATTACATACTACAGAATAATATCTGCGCCGCATAATGATTCATACGAGGAAACCATCGAAAAGACATCCTATCTTGTCAGAGACAGTATACAACGTCAAATGGTATCAGATGTTCCGGTATGCACCTTTTTATCAGGCGGCATTGATTCATCGATTGTTAGCTCTATATGTGCAAAACAGCTTAGTATTAATAATAAGCAGCTGGATACTTTTTCTTTTGATTTTACTGATAATTCAATATATTTTAAATCTAATTCATTTCAACCAGAGCAAGACAGACCATATGTTGACTTGATGAAGGATTATATTAAATCAAATCACACCTATCTTACATGTTCAATTGAAGAGATGGCAGATATGCTATATGGCTCCGTAATCTCAAGAGATTTGCCAACTATGGCTGACGTTGATTCATCCTTGCTATATTTCTGTAATAAGGTATCTGATACACATAAGGTTGTTCTTACAGGCGAATGTGCTGATGAAATATTCGGAGGTTATCCTTGGTTCTACAGGCACGAGCTTGTTAACAGTAAAACATTTCCTTGGATGATTGATATATCACCTAGAATCGATATCTTAAGTAATGAGCTGACTGAGTATTTGAATCTTCCGGAATATATAAATAGTGTCTACTCTTCTATTGTTTCAGAGATAAATATGCTGCCGGAGGAAAACGAAACAGAGCGAAATCGAAGAAAAATAGGATACCTTAACATCAGGATGTTTATGCAGACATTGCTCGACAGAATGGATAGAACAAGTATGTATAGCGGACTTGAGGCCAGGGTTCCATTTGCTGACCCTCGAATAATTGATTATGTGTTTAACATTCCTTGGAAATTCAAGTATAAAAATGATACAGAAAAAAGTCTGCTTCGTGAAGCAATGCGTGGATATGTGCCTGATAAAATACTATTTAGAAAGAAAAGTCCATATCCAAAATCCTATAATCCGTTATATGAAAAGATATTATGTGAAAGGATGCGGGATATTCTACAACATGGTAACAGAAAATTACTTGACCTTTTAGACATTAGTTCAATTGAGGAATTTCTTGACTCACCAAAGGATTATGGAAAACCTTGGTTTGGACAGCTGATGGCCGGACCGCAAATGATAGCTTATCTTATTCAGATAGACTATTGGATGACAACCTACAATATTGTACTTGAATTATAATTATAAATAAAGGATACGTATCTGCTTCATGTACATGATACGTATCCTTATATTATTATCTTACCAGTACCGGCTGAAGCTGCACTCCATTTAATGCCGCTTCAATTGTAGCAGGAATAAGATCAAGTCTTGAAATTAATGAATTAGGCTTCTTTATATAATTATCCTGCTCAAATGGTACAAAATATATATTCTTTGTATTCATAAGCATTCCAATATTTTTAAAATTCATACCCATGGCATCATTTGTTGATACAGATATAACAAGTGGTTTGTTGTTTCTTAAATGAGCCTTTGCTGCCATAAGCACAGATGTATCTGTAATTCCGTTGTTAAGCTTTGCAAGTGTATTACCTGTACATGGTGCAATTACAAGAACATCAAGATAACCCTTAGGTCCTATTGGCTCCGCTTCGCATATGGTAAATATTCCCTTATTATCTGTTATTTCCTCTATATCCTTAACAAAACTATCTGCTTTACCAAATCTGGTATCGTAATTTGCTGCATGGCTTGAAAATATAGGAATAATATTCATTCCAAGCTCTGCCATATTCTTCAATTCTATTTTAACTTTATCAAAAGTACAAAATGAACCGGTTATTGCAAAACCAACATTGCACTTTGATAAATTCATGTTTTAATATCCTTTCTTTATAACTGCATCAGCAAGTATCCTTCCTGATGTATCCGGCGAGTATTTACCTGGTATTCCAAGTGAATGATTATACTTGATAGAGTGCATTTTACAATAATCAAAATCAATCCCACCCGGCATTGATGCAATATCAATTATATATATATCAGGAGATACCTTACTTAAGAAATCTTCTTTTATTACAAGAGCAGGAATAGTATTAAAGCAAAAATCATATTTATCTGCATCCTTATTCATATGAATTAAATCAGTTGCCATATAACCTTCAGCAAGAGCTTCTTTTCTGGCGTCATCACTTCTAGCAGCAATTGTAACCTCTGAACCTAGTTTTTTCAATCTACTTGCAAGCGGCTTAGCACATCTTCCAAATCCGGTAACAAGGCTCCGGCTACCATCAATATTAATATCCTTTCCAATAAATGCTTCAACAATAGCACCTTCTGCTGTTGCGATTGCATTCTTGCAGGCTAACTCATCATCCTTCATAAAATCATAACAAATTACATTCTTATTATTACATTCATTTGCAATAACCAAAGGAATAATTCCGCCACACACAATTTCACAATTAGCTATTGAAGGAAGAATGTCCTTAATCAATATATTTCCGTTTTTTCCTTTAATACATTCCCTATTATTTGTTACCGGAATAGGAAGTATCAAAATGCCATGAATTGAACTCAAATCATCAATCATCTTACATCCAAATTGATGCATCATATCCTCGTCATATGCATCAGCATAATATACCTCATATCCTTGCTTTATGAAATAAGATGCCATATAACAGCTTCTCATATCACCGCCTATTATATAAATCTGTTTCATAAAAACCTCCAAATATCAAATAGCTCTTGTATATACTAATATATGCTGCAACATATTATATGTGATATGGTAATCTAGAAAAATTCTGTAGCCACCTTCTTAAGATAGTACAAAAAGTCTTCCTTTATTATTGTTTCACTAGCATATATATTGCATATATCAAATAATTCATCATTTATATATACATTTATATATCCGACAACTGCACCCTTCTCGATTGGTGCATCAAGCTTCTTGGGATATATATATTCATATTCAACTTTATCCTTATTAGATAACAGTATTTCCTTACTATAACATGCGTTACATTTCATTATACAAGTATTTTCATGTGACTTTATTATAATTATACTAATCTCAGCTTCTTTACTAACTATTCTCTTACTAGTGTAATTATCAATTCCGTATGACATAAGCTTCTTAGAATCTTTCCACTTATATGTCTTATTATTTGGCCATCCACATCCAAGTAACGCAACAATATATGTACGTCCATCCCTACACAATGCACCGACATAGCAATATCCGGCATCACAGGTAAACCCGGTCTTACCTGATAATACGCCTTCCATCATATTAAGAAATGCATTATGATTATTACAGGAAAATGTCCTATTCCTGCTAACATCTGAAAACACATAGCTGTCAGTTTGCGTTATATCTAGGAACATGTCGTGTTTAGGCGAATCCTTAATGCAATATTTCATAATAAGTGCCAGATCTTTTGCAGTTGTTCCATGAAAACCTATGTCATCAGAAGAATCCAGCCCGTTTGGAGTAATAAAATAAGTATTATTACAACCAATTTCCTTGGCCTTTGTATTCATCATTGCTGCAAATTCTTTAACGCTGCCACCTACGTGCTCTGCTATGGCTACAGCAGAATCATTATGACTTTCTAGCATTAATGAATGAAGCAAATCTCCAAGGTAATACTCTTCACCCTCACATATTCCAAGCTGTACATCAGGCATTTTTGATGCATAAGAGGAAACCTTTACAATATCGGTTATTTCCGAGCATTCAAGTGCTAATATACAAGTCATTATTTTGGTCGTGCTTGCATTTGCACGTTTTTCATTACCATTCTTATCAAACAGAATACGCCCGGAATCAGCATCCATTAGAACGGCTGACAGGGCGTACAAATCATTACAAGATACTTCCTCATCAGCAAGTACATATGAACTATTACACAGACTGCTAATGAGTAATATTAAAATTGATATAATATATAAAGCTTTATTCCACTTCAAAATATAGCTCCGCAGATATATTCATAATAATATATTACAGACAATGTACGTATATGACGAATAAATAATTATTTAGAATATATTTAATCAGTTTATCAATACACTAGTTCACATCAATTCCAAGAGTAAACTCAGCCTCTTCTTGAGCTTCCTTCTTGAAATCTTCTATCTTATCAGGACTAATTAGTGGTAAATCATTGGTTGATGAGACTCCGAAGCATCTAAGGAATTCCTCTGTTGTCCCAAATAGTATTGGCTTTCCCGGGGCATCAAGTCTTCCAACCTCTGCAACCAAATTGTATTCAATTAGTCTGTTTACTGCATGAACACAGGAAACTCCTCTGATTGCTTCAATCTCAGGCCTTGTAATTGGCTGCTTATAAGCAATAATTGATAGTGTTTCCAGCAATACATCAGTAAGAACAGGCTTCTTAGGAGTATTAACAACCTTTGACAAAACATCATAATACTCATTTCTGGTGCATAGCTGAAGAGCACCTTCGAGCTCAATTATTCTAATTCCTCTATCTTCTCTATTATAGTTATTAATAATAAAAGAAAGCTGTTTTTCTAATGACTTCTTATTCATCATTAATGCTGTTGCAATTCTATCAATTGTAACAGATTCACCGACAGAAAAAAGTATTGCCTCAAGTGCTGAAGTAAGATATTCATCACTATACTCTTTATATTCTATAATAGGACCATCAATATATCCGTCATCATCACTAACATTGTTGTTATTTGTATATTCTATAGCGTTATCTTCCATTATACACCTCAAAAAATCTATAATATGTACTATATTGTATCTAATGAATCAATTACAATATCTCCAAATAATTCATCCTGTCTAATTGTAATGGCACTTACCTTCATAAGCTCCAGCACAGCCAAAAAAGTTATAATAATATTCATTCTAGATGCCTGCATCTCAAGTAATGTCCTAAAGTTTATTCCTTCAAGCCCTCTTACCTGTTCTCGAACTTCTATCATCTTAGCTTCAAGCGATATTTCTTCCTTCTCAATATTCTTGAATTTGCTTCTGATAGGATCAACTTTATCAACCTGCTTTCTCATTACTGATTTAAATATCTCATTAAGCTTTTCAAGATTGATGTCCATCTCCGATATCATATCATAAGGGTCTATTTCCTGATGATAATTCTTAACTTCAGAAGGAATTGAAGGTGATTTATAAAATGATTTGGAGCCAGTAATCTCAAGATCCTTTAGCTCGTTTGCTGCATATTTGTACATCTTATACTCAAGAAGTCTTTTTACAAGTTCATCTCTAGGATCTTCCTCTTCTTCCTCATTTTCTTCTACTCGCGGAAGTAACATCTTAGATTTAATCTTTATTAGATGAGCAGCCATAACTAAGAATTCGCTCATCACATCAAGATCCTCTTCTTCCATATTGTTAATATATTCCAAATACTGTTCTGTAATTGTTACAATAGGTATATCATAGATATTTACCTTATTCTTCTCAATCAAATGAAGCAGAAGGTCAAGAGGTCCTTCAAATACATTTAACTTTACATCAATAGCAGACATAATTACTCCTTTGTGTACAGTTTATAAGAACACCGTTACATTTTAACATAGCTATATATATTAATGCAATCTCGACTTACAAATAATACTATTTTACTAAATAATGATACAGACCATACCTCCATTGCCATCATTTACTATTTTTTTCATTGCATCCTGAAGCTTTTGCTGGCTTTCGGAATTTATTCTATTTGCTTTAGATTTAAGTCCATCTTCAACCAGTTGTTCTACAGACTTGCCAAATATATTTACCTCCCATATATCCTTGCCTTCAACCTTTGTGCTATCTCTAATATATTCAATCAAATCCTCTGCCTGTTCCTTTGAACCAACTATTGGAGCAATTTCTGTTGTAATATCAGCTTTAATCATGTGTACTGATGGAGCTTTAGCTACAACCTTAACACCAAATTTATTGCCGGCCTTTATTAGTTCCGGCTCATCAAGAGAAATGTCATTTCTTTCAGGCATAACAAGACCATAACCATTACCCTTAACGCTTTGCAATGCATTCATTACACTATCGCACATTTTGCGCGTTTTTGACATACTCTTAATCTCATTTATAAAGTCGTATTCATTATGTACAGACGTACCCATCATTTCAGATATCATTTCATAATAATAATTATTATAAATCACAACCGATATATCAATGGTGCCATCAGCAAGATTAAGCTTTCCGCAGGAATAACTCTCAACATATTGATTATCAGGATATTCCATATTTTTTATATCATATAGAAATCTATTACTGTTAAGAATATCAATTGCATCCCGTATTACACTTTGTTTTATGTAATTATCATCATCACATACCTCTAACCATTTTGGTATTATGAAATTAATTGCTGCAACCGGAAAACTATATAGTAGCTCTCTAAAGATTCCGTTTATGTCTTCATTTGTCATTTGGTCACAATTTACAGGTATTACAGATACCTTATATTTGTCGGATAATTCTTTTGCAAGTTTTTTAGTTTCACTGTCATATGGATGATTTGAGTTAAGAAGCATTACAAATGGCTTTCCAAGCTCTTTAAGCTCATTTACAGTCCTGTTTTCTGCTTCAATATAGCTTTCTCTTTCTAATTCACCAAAGCTTCCATCACAAGTAACAACAATTCCAACAGTTGAATGATTATTAATTACCTTCTTAGTTCCTATTTCAGCTGCTTTTGCAAATGGAATATCGTAGTCATACCATGGTGTTTTGACCATACGATCCTTTCCATCCTCCATTTGCCCCTCTGCACCGGCTACAACATATCCAACACAATCAATTAATCGTACCTTCATATTAATATTGTCATCAATTCGTATATCCACCCCATCCTTTGGAATAAATTTGGGTTCTGTAGTCATTATTGTTCTTCCTGAAGCAGATTGAGGCATTTCATCTTGAGCTATCTCCTTATCATTTTCATCAACAATATTTGGAAGAACCATTTTCTCCATGAATCTTTTTATAAATGTTGATTTTCCGGTTCTTACCGGACCAACTACACCTATGTATATTTCTCCGTTTGTTCTGGCATTAATATCCTTATATACATTGAAGTCTTCCATTTATACCTCCTGAATATATTTGTACCTTTTGTAATAAAGCACAATTTGTTTTCATATTTTAATAATATGATTCGGCAAATATATATATGACTGCATAAAAAAGAAATCCACACAAGCTGTTTATAAACATGCAAATGTGGATTTCATAAATTATTATTGAATTACATCAATATTTCATTTTTTAATTATGTTTTTGGATTTACAGTAATTGTCCATCTAATTACATTTCCATTAATATATCCGTTCATATCAATAATTGCATCAGCAACTGCCTGATCGTTAACTGTAACGTCATATGTAACTATATATTTTTGGCCGGCATCAAGCTGAGGAAGACCTGTAACAGTTAATGTTTCCTCTGGAGCATAATATGGATTCTGGGCATATGATGCACTATAACTGTCAGGTGACACAATAGTACCATCTTCTCTCTTAATAACAAGAGAAGCTTTGTCGTATGTTACAATATTATGAAGAGATGTATTCTCTGTAAGCTTATCAACAAAAGAAACTGTATCCCTTGTTCCCTTTGTTGAACCAATCTCAATTGTATAAGAAATCTTACCATCGTCCTTATTGAAGGTAGCTGATGTTTTTGATGAATTAATATCAAATGCATTCAGGTCTGATTCTATACTAATATTCGTAGATATATCATCTGTAGCACCCTTAAAAACTATTTCAGATTCATTCTTATTACCGGAATTATTAGCTGAACAATCAAGTGTAACAGTACCATCAAATCCCTGTATAGATGTAAAGCCCTCTTTTGATGTTTCAAATACAATCTTAATATATGTCTTTCCGTTCACATCAACATCAATATTATAGTGACCAACAACAATATCATTACTCATAACATCGCCTTCATCACTATTATTGAAATATAAGTTTTCCGGCAAATTTTTACACATAATCTCCAATAAAATAAATAGTTTACATAATGTATTTCGTATTTATTTTTGAAAATTGATATTAAAACGTATATAAACTCTATTATCTCAACTTACGTTTCATAATAATATAAAGATAATTGAGTACAATATACTTTGTAGTATTAATTTATAAAAATAATAGGAGGAACTTTTTATGACAAATCTAACCGAAAAAGAACTATCTATACTAAATGATTCTTTATCAGAAGAAGAACTTCTTGTAAAGAAATACAATATGCTTGCAGAACATGCTACAGATGATGAAACAAAAGCGAAAATGCAGCAAATTGCATCTCGTCATCAGTCTCACTTTGATGAATTATACCAATTATTATAATAATGGAGGAATAAATTATGTATCAGGGATATACAGAAAAAGAAATTCTCGGAGATGCCTTATCAACAGCTAAGGCAACTACATGTAACTATAATACATTTTCAAATGAGTGTTCTCATGAAAATGTAAGAAATACTATGCTCAACATTCTTGCTGATGAACATGATATTCAAGATGATGTTTTCCACATAATGTCATCAAAGGGGTACTACCCTACTACAGCCGCTGACAGTCAGAAAATCGAAGAAGCAAAACAGAAATATAAATCCTGCTGTTGCTAATTAGTCATATCATATAAATATTGCACATGCAAACAGGAGGCAAACCTGATATGGTAAGCCTCCTGATTGTTATATTTCATCATTAAACTTCTGCTTTTCTATCCCTGCCAAGAAGCTCATACATAGCATCTCTTGCAGGTTTTCCTTCAAATAATACTTTATTAATCTGTTCAACAATTGGCATATCAACATTATATTTCTTTGCCAGAAGAAGAGTTGCCTTTGCAGAGTATACACCTTCTACAACCATCTTAACCTCTGACATAGCTTCCTCATAAGATTTGCCCTGGCCGATAAGATATCCCGCATTTCTGTTACGACTATGTCTGGAGGTACATGTTACTATCAAATCTCCCATACCTGAAAGACCTGCAAGCGTCTCAACCTTAGCACCCATTGCAACACCAAGTCTCATTATCTCAGCCATACCTCTTGTCATAAGAGCAGCCTTAGTATTATCACCACATCCAAGTCCATCAGAAATACCTGCAGCAAGTGCAATTACATTCTTAACAGAACCACCAAGCTCAATACCTGCAATATCAGTACTTGTATATACTCTGAACACTTCATTCATAAACACATTCTGAATTAATTCAGCTGTTTTGATATCTCTTGAACCAACAACTACAGTCGTAGGAATTCCTCTGCTTACTTCTTCAGCATGACTAGGACCTGAAAGAACTGATACATTTGCTAATGGAATCTCCTCTTCGATTATTTCAACAAGAGCTGTTAATGTAGCCTCTTCAATACCCTTACTTACGTTTACAATTATCTGACCTTCAGAAACAAAACCGGCACCGGCTTTTGCAGTACTTCTTACAAATGGAGATGGAACTGCGCATACAATCAATTCCTTATCTCTTGTTGCATACTCCATGTCTGTAGTAAACTCAATACTGCTATGTAATATAACACCAGGTAATCTATCCCTTTGCTCATGATAATTATTTAACATTTCAATTTCTTTTGCATCAATAGACCAAACAGTTACTAAGTGGCCATTACCTGCAAGCAGATTAGCAAGCGCTGTTCCCCAGCTGCCTGCGCCCCAAATACCTATCTTCATAACATATTCCTCCTACAAAACAAAATTGCTGTTAAGCAGCTTCAGACTTTTTACCTAACGATAACTTATTCTCAGTACCATTTATCAGTCTCTTTATATTAGCACTGTGCCTGATAATACCAAGAATAGCTATAAGCGCCAGTACAATACAGCTTTCAAGTTTTTTTGAATCTGAAACAAAGTTAAATGAACCTGTGTAAACAAATATTGTATATGAAACTAATAAACCAATTACTAAGCAAATAGAACCGACAGATACATACTTAGTTATTGCAACACATAAAACAAATAATACAAGCTCTACAAGTGCAATTCGCCAATCAAGAAGTCCTATTGCAATACCTGATGTAGCTGCAATACCTTTACCTCCCTTAAATTGCATATAAAACGGGAAATTATGTCCAAGTACAACTCCTGCAGCAGCATATATTACATAAAGATATACATTATCAACTCCAAGTATATTCATAATAATATGAGTTAATGTACAAGCTGCTACAGATTTAATTAAATCACCAAGGAAAACAACAATTCCGGCCTTTTTACCTAATACACGAAGTGCATTTGTTGTGCCGGCATTTCCGCTTCCATGCTGTCTGATATCAATTCCGTGTAATTTACCATAAATATAACTTGTCTGGATTAAGCCAAAGCAATATCCTCCTACTAAACATAATATTCTTGCTAGTATTAACATTACTTATCTTTCCTCTCTCTAATTATGAATTTTAATGGTGTTCCCCTAAATCCAAAGGATTCTCTTATTCTATTCTCAATGTATCTTGTATATGAAAAATGCATTAATTCTTTATCGTTTACAAATATAACAAATGTAGGTGGTTTTACAGAAACCTGTGTAATATAAAATAATTTAAGTCTCTTACCCTTATCTGATGGAGGCTGCTGCATCGCAACCGCTTCAGTCATAATCTCATTTAGTACACCTGTTGCAACACGAAGTGAATGATTCTCAATTACAGCATCAATCGTATCAAATAGCTTAGGAAGTCTCTGACCGGATTTAGCTGAGATAAATATCAGCTCAGCATAAGGCATATATGAAAGCTTATTTCTTATTTCTTCAGTAAACTTATATATCGTCTTATCGTCCTTCTCGATTGCATCCCATTTATTTACGGCGATAATCATACCTTTGCCTCTTTCGTGAGCAATACCTGCAATCTTTGTATCCTGATCTGTAATTCCTTCCGTCGCATCAATAACAAGAACTGCAACATTGCATCGCTCAACAGCTGAGACAGTTCTAATAATGCTATATCTTTCAATATCTTCTTTAATCTTGCTTTTCTTCCTTAGACCTGCAGTATCAATAAACACATACTCAGTTCCATTTCTCACAATCTCAGTATCAATAGCATCTCTGGTAGTACCTGCAATATCAGATACAATAACACGATCCTCACCAAGAAGCTTATTAATTATAGACGATTTTCCTACATTTGGTTTACCTATTATTGCAATACGAGGTCTCTCATCTTCTTCCTCTTCCTTTGCAGATTCATCAAAATAGCTAACAACAACATCAAGCATATCACCGATACCTAATCTTGAGGCACCTGATATAGGCATAGGATCACCAAGACCTAAATTATAAAACTCATATACATCAGGCATGAATTTCTCGAAGCTGTCTACCTTATTTACAACAAGTACAATGGGCTTTTTTGAACGACGGAGCATATCAGCTACCTTTGAATCATCATCTACGAGTCCCTGTCTTACATCAGTCATAAAAAGTATTACATCGGCAGTATCAATTGCAATCTCAGCCTGTTCACGCATACTCTTTAATATAATATTGTCAGACTCAGGCTCAATACCTCCGGTATCTATTAATGTGAAATTATAATCAAGCCATGAAACATCAGCATATATTCTGTCTCTTGTTACTCCGGGTGTATCCTGAACAATTGAAATTTTCTCGCCTGCTAATGCATTAAACAATGTCGACTTACCAACATTTGGTCTTCCGACAATTGCAACAATTGGTTTACTCATTACATTTTCCTCCGATTATTCCATGCACGAAATCTGCACCGTTAGATTTTACAATATAAACTTCAACTTGTAAAGCTTGCTCAAGCTCTTTTAAAGTAACATCATCTAAAAAGACATCTTCATCAGCCTTTAAAACATTATTAGGAATTAGCAACCTGCTCCCAAGCTTCTTCCCTTTTAATTGGTTAATAATATCGCCACCGGTAAGAAGACCTGTAACAGTAATTTTATGACCAAAGAAATCATTTATAATTCTATATACATTAATCTTCACATTAGGAAATTTCCCGTTTAATGTATCAGCCAGCTTCTTTATTGAGTCATATGCTAAAACGCCGGTAATAACAGAAGCCTCATATATTCTGTCGTCACCTTCTAAACTATCTAATTCTTCAGTAAATTCCTCGAAAAGAAGTCTCATCATACCAACACCATTTTCAAGCTGGATATATCCATCGTATCTGTCAGCCTCAGGAAAATCCATGCCGGCATTAATATACCACTCATCGCTGGCATGTACAAAATGATTACCATATTCCGCAAATGACTTCTTTTGAAAATCCTCGATAATTCCAATAACTTCTTTTGCATCTTCTGATGAAAATGGTTCAAGCTCAAATAATCCATCCCTATAGTCAGACAAACCTACCGGAACAACTGAAAGGCTTTCCATCACAGGAGCAAATGTAAGAAGATCCGAAATAGTTCTCTTAAGCTCCTTCCCATCATTAATCCCCTTACAAAGAACAATCTGACCATTCATTGGTATATTTGCATCATAAAACTTCTTTATGTTATCCATAATATTGCCGGCAAATCTGTTATTTAGCATTTTGCATCGAAGCTCAGGATTAGTTGAATGCACCGATATATTTATTGGTGCAAGATGATAATTTATAATTCTTTCAACGTCCTTATCCTTCATATTGGTAAGGGTAATATAGTTTCCCTGAAGGAATGAAAGTCTGGAATCATCATCCTTAAAATAAATCGTATCACGCATTCCCTTTGGATTTTGATCAATAAAGCAAAAGATACATTTGTTATGACAAGACTTATAATTATCCATAAGGCTATTTTCAAACTCAATACCTAAGTCCTCATCATAATCCTTTTCAATCTCAAGTAACCACTCATCACCATTCTCTTTCCTGACAAGCAGCTCAATATATTCATCATTTATTAGATACTGGTAGTCAAATATATCCTCAATTTCATGATTATTTATCATAAGCACAGCGTCCCCTGATACAATATCCATCTCATTCGCTATACTACCCTCTAATACATTTTTTACTATATGCTCATGCATCATGTATCATATCCTCCTACCCAAACAGGCTTATTCCGGAAGCATAATAAAGCCTCCTAAATTACCTCTCAATCCTTTACTTGCTCTATGTGAAAATAACAAATTAGGATTACAGCAAGTGCAAATATCTGTTATGGCTATATTACTATCGCATATGCCACTATTTATGAGATTATAATAATTAGCCTTGTGCAAATCAAGCTGGTATTTGCCATTATTTTTACTAATAATCATGCTGTTATACTCAGATTTTGTATATGCCGCTTCGAATTCAACAGCAACATCGCTGCTAACCTCATAACAATCCCTGCAAATAGAAGGTCCAATAGCACATACAATATTATCAGGGCTGCATCCATAATCATCTATCATGGTATTAATCATTCGACTGCTTATATTTAGTACTGTTCCTTTCCAGCCGGAATGATTCATTGCAACTACTTTATTAACAGGATCATAGAAATATATCGGAACGCAGTCCGCATAAAAGGTCATAAGTGGAATTCCTGGTACATTAGTAACTAATCCATCAATTGAAATAATATCAGAAACTCTCATAATCCCTTTGCCGGCGTCCTCTTTCGTCACCTTATAAATATCAGTTTTATGTACCTGATCTGAAAATACAAGCTTCCTGTAATCATAGCCGGCAGCTTTAGCAAGTCTTTTATGATTCTCCATAACATATGCTTCCTTGTCACCTCTATGAAAACTGAGATTCAGACTAGACAAATGATCCCTGCTTACTCCTCCAAGCCTTGTGGAAAAACCATTTACAATGCCATATTCATCCAATATATTAAAGCTAAAATACACTAAGCCGTTATCATTATGAAGCTTGGTTGACCGCTCATTATTTAAGTATTTAATATCCATTCTATCTATACCTTCCACAATAACTAAAAGCATTTTTTATATGATTAATCTTACTATTCTTTGAAACAGCAATAACATCATATCTTATTGGTACATTTACGCCGAAGCCCTTATTATTCAAGTAGAATATAGACACATCTGATATCTGACGCTGCTTTCTAATATCAACTGCTTCCTCACCATATCCCTTGATGCTGCTTCCTCTATATTTCACCTCAATAAATACAATATAAGCACCATCCTTGGCAATAATATCAATCTCGCCCTTATTCACTCTATAGTTTCTATCAAGAATAGTATAACCATTTTCAATAAGATATGATACTGCTGCAGCTTCGTATTCACTTCCAATCTTTCTGGAATTATACATATATGCACCTCTTATAAATATAATGTAACAATAATCATAAATCAAAATATTTATAAATAAAAGTTCTAAACAAAATTCTTTATAAATGATCTTCTATGGATACTACAAGGTCCAAATTCCTTAAGTGCATCAATATGCTGCTTTGAACCATACCCCTTATTCTTTGCAAACCCGTATTCAGGATACATCTTATCATATTCTACCATAAGCCTATCCCTGGTAACCTTAGCAATAATACTTGCTGCTGCTATTGAACCGGATAATGTATCACCTTTAATAATCGGAATCTGTGTAATATCTACACCCGGTATAGTAACGGCATCATTCAGCAACAAATCAGGTCTTACTGAAAGCTTTGAAATAGCCTGCTTCATAGCCTCATAATCAGCATTAAGAATATTTATTTCATCAATAACCTTCTCATCTGCCATTCCTATCCCAACTGCTACTGCCTTTTCCATTATTTCATCAAATAACTCGTTGCGCTTCTTCTCTGACAATTGCTTCGAATCATTTAAATATAAAATATCACACTCTTTTGGCAGTATAACTGCAGCAGCAACAACAGGTCCGGCAAGAGGTCCACGCCCTACCTCATCAATACCGCAAATATACTTCGCATTATCATTTTCTCTTTCGTATCTAAACATTTCAAATGAACGAGCGAGCTCCTTATTGTGTTCATCAATTCGCTTATATGCTGAGCTTATAAGCTTCTTAACTCCATCTCTATCATCATCAGAAAAACTGCAAATAACATCATTTAGCTTATCAATCGGTGTATTAGCAAATAAATCTTTTATCTCAGATATCTTCATAACTCTCCTCCGTACAAACAATACCTATGCTACTAATTAAGGGCTGTGCCATATGGCTTCAGCCCTTAATTAACTTATGCATTTATTCTATTTTACCAAAACCGCCCTTAAATCTGAATACGGCTTTTCCGATAAATTCACTCTTATGTATATTACCTACATCCATCAAACGACTGTCACGGCTGTTATTTCTATTATCACCCATTACAAAATACTCATCCTCTCCTAGAGTAACAGGCTCAGCTGCAACACCTCTCTTTGATGGTTCAATCGGCTCTCTTCCATATACATCTTCTTCTAATAGTTCATTGTTGATATATACTAATCCATCCTCATCAATATATACTGTCTCGCCGGGAAGACCGATAATTCTCTTGATATAGAAAGTATCACTGTCTTCATCATATGGAAATACAACAATATCAAAGCGTTCAGGATCATTAAATCTATATGATATTTTATCAATCCATAAGCTATCTTCAGTATGAAGTGTATTACTCATTGATTCGCCATCAACCTCTGTACGCTGACCAACATATTTTAATATGAGCCAGCATAAGAGAATTATTACAACTATATAAAGACCAAGACTTATTATATCCTTTACAATATTAATCTCTTTAGGATCTTCCTTTTCTTTAGTCTTTTTCTTTTTCTTCTTTTTCTTCTTTGTATCAGAAGCTTCATCTTCTGAAGTATCTAAATCAATTGAATCATTTACTTCATTTGCTTCAACTGAATCATTGCCTTCATCTTCTTCATTTGATTCAGGAATATTTTCAGATGATGCCTTTTTCTTAGCTTTAGCTAAAGCCTTAGCTCTCTTTTTCTCGAGCTTTTCAATTTCCTTTTCCCTAGCCTTCCTGGTAGGATCATCCTGAAAAATCTCATCTAATGTTTCACTTCTGCTCTTTTCTTCGCTCATATACCTTCACACCCTATTATTCAGCAGGTACTTCAAGAGATACTCTGCCTAATTTACCACTTCTAAAATCATCTAATACTATCGATGCTGCTTTATCAATATCTAATTCTCCACCCTTTTTAAGACATGCTCTGTTACTAGCAATATCAGATAAAACTCTTACAGCATCATCACTCTCTTCAATATTATACCTATCAGACAGTGTATTACAATAGTTATTAACCATAAATTTTATTAATTCACATGTAAGGTCTGAGGCATTTAGTATCTCATCATTAATAGAGCCAATAAAACCTAGTCTAAGACCAACATTAACATCATCAAATTTTGGCCATAATATACCGGGAGTATCCAAAAGTTCAATATTTTTACTAAGCTTTATCCATTGTTTACCCTTTGTAACACCGGGCTTATTACCTACCTTAGCACAGGCCTTCTTTGCATAGGTATTGATAAAGGTTGATTTACCGACATTAGGTATTCCAACAATCATAGCCCTTATAGGTCTGTTAATGATACCCCTTTTTCTATCACGTTCAATCTTTTCACGGCAAGCCTCCTGAACAAGAGCATCAATCTTCTTCATTCCATTACCTGCTCTCGCATTAATCCTTGCAACATAAAATCCCTTTTCTTTATAATATTCCTCCCATTTTGCTGTTATAGCATCATCTGCCAAATCAGCCTTATTAAGAAGTAATAATCTGAATTTATTCTTTGCCAGCTCATCAATATCCGGATTCTTACTAGAAAATGGAATTCTTGCATCAATAAGGTCAATTACAATGTCTATTAATTTTATATTCTCCTGCATCATTCGCTTTGCTTTGGTCATATGACCGGGATACCATTGAATATTCATTATTTACTAATCCTTCCTAACATCTCCGATTTCATTATATTGCCAACATTAGGATATCTTGAATCCTGACTATTATTGACATTATCACCTAAGAGGAAATATTCATCATCACCAAGTGTAATACTCTTTTCAGTAAGGCCGGGAGTATGAATATACTCTTCTATTGGCATATCAGGTATCTGATTACCATTTACATATACAACACCATTAGCTATAAGGATAGTCTCACCAGGCATACCTATTACTCGCTTAATATCATAATACGATTCATTGTTTTCAATAGTTCTATATGCTACAATATCAAATCTTTCCGGATCCTTTAGCTTATATATTATCTTATTAACAGTACATTTTTCGCCATCTTCGATAGTTGGCTTCATTGATGAACCGACCATATAAACAGGTTGACAAATAAATGCTACAAACGCATATGCCACAATTACTGCAATAAGAACAACCAACAGCCATTCTAATATTGTTTTAAAAATCTTCCTTATAGTACGTTCT
>JAEDHX010000084.1 GCA_016296785.1 Coprococcus sp.
CTTTTGTGTGCTTCATTTTCAAGGGCGTCATATGGAACATCATACATGTCGGCATAGTAGCCTGATAAATATGCTACATCAAAATCTTCAAGCTCATTCATATTATATGGCTCTAATCTCTTTGACATGTCATTACTGAGCTTCAATGAAGCATCTAAAGAAATGTTCTCGTAGGTACAGGAGACATTTCTGTTATATATGTACGTGCCATCATTAGTCCTTGCTGTTATTACCATATTCTTGCGGATGTATGAGGTGTAGAGCCAAAAAGGAATATATATTGCCCGTACACTGTCTACATTTAATGCCTTTATCTTAGAAGGGATATAGCTTCCCTTTCTGAATTGTTCCTTTATGCGGTTTAGTGCCTGTTCCTCGGTCAGCTTAAATGGTATGATCTTAGAAGGACGCATTTCCTTGGAAACACGGTCAAATACTATAGATGGTGAGCCACAGTAGCTACAAAAGGTTGATGCCTGTGTTCCGCCGACCATAAGATTAGCACCACAAGATGAACAATGATATATGTTCATTTCCATATATTCGGTGTTGTCAAGAAATGAGTTTTTAACAGGAGTTTTGTTGTTTTCTCCAGGTGATTTAAAGTCATCAGAATCATTATTAACAGTTGGTGTTGTGTGCATATTAGCTTTTGGACTGATTTTTATACTGCTGTCTTTAAGCTTAAAGGTGTGTTCTTCTGTTTCAGATGATTTAGCTGATGCCTCCTGTTTAAGAGAAAATGAAGGCTTTTCAGAATCCTGTAATCCGGACATACCATCTAAAGAAGAAAAATTCTCTTTGCCGGTTAATCTGTCGCAGTAATTACACTTCATTTTGCCGGTTTCCGGGTCAAATACGACAGTTCCGCCGCATTTTGGACATTTGATATTCATGCGTGTAATCCCCCTTAGTATAATAATTTTGCATGTTGCATATCTGCTTTCTATTATAAAAAAAATTAATACAATTTCAATTGTTTTATCGTTTACATTATATACTTGAACACTTATAAACAAATTATGTATTGGAGTAAAAAACATATGGTTTAATATGTTTTGTAATTCTTGAATTATTATGACATTTATACGATAAAAATGTCATAATAGTTATATTCAAATTGTATGCTTATATCATACAATAAATATAACAAAAAAACGTGACAAAAGAGATGGAGGTAAATTATGGGAAAAATAAAATTTATTAACAGGAATGGAAGCTTTGAGATGACCAAGCCGGAGAATTACAACTATCTGTATTTCCCTATTGCGGGTGAAAAGGGAATAAAGGGTTCGGTTACTCCTAACTTTGGCGGGGATATCAAGATTAACCAGAATGCCTTTTTGATGGAGCCTGTAAGCTCAGAGAATCTTCACAATAATCGTAGTGGAAGAAACTTCTGGTGCGAGGTTAAGGGAAAGGGTGTTTGGTCTGCTGTAGGTGCTTCTGCAGAAGCAGAGTTTACAAAATTTACTGATGAACAGGATGACAGTATTCTGACTGCAGGCTTTATGTGTCATACAGTTAAGAGAAGCTCAGAAAAATACGGTATTGAGGCTGAAGTTACTTCTTTTGTTCCAATGGAGAATAATGTTGAGATAATGCGAGTTATCATTACAAATAAAACTGATGAAAATCTGGAGATTACTCCTGTTGCCGCCATTCCTATTTTTGGAAGAAGTGCTGACAATATAAGAGACCATCGTCATGTTACCTCTTTGTTACATAGAATTAGAACTGTAGATGATGGTGTATATGTAAAGCCTACTTTATCCTTTGACGAAAGAGGACATCAGAGAAATAATCTTACTTACTTTGTATGTGGTGTTACCGGGGATGGTTCTAACCCTGTAGGTTTTTATCCAACAGTAGATACATATTTAGGAGAGGGCGGAACATTTACAGCTCCTAGAAGTGTAATTGAGGATAGAGAATACATTTTACCAGGTGTAAGCTTTGATGGAAAAGAGGCAGTTGGTGGTATCCGTTTTGAAGATATAACCTTAAAGGCCGGTGAGAGTGCTGAGTATATCGTAATAATGGGTATTACAGATGATGAGTCAGGTATATCAGATATTGTTGCTGCTTATAACGAGAGCTCAAAGGTTATTGGTGCTGTTAAGGCAACTGAGGATTACTGGCAGGACAAGGTTAATGTAAGCTACGATACAGGAAATAAAGAGTTTGACGGACTTATGAGATGGGTTAGCTTTCAGCCATTTTTAAGACGTATATATGGATGTTCATTCCTTCCACATCATGATTATGGCCGTGGCGGACGTGGATGGAGAGATTTGTGGCAGGATTGTCTTTCACTTCTTATTATGGAGCCCGGCGATGTACGTCGCATGATTGTTGATAATTATGGCGGAGTAAGAATTGATGGAACAAATGCAACTATCATTGGTGAAGGCAGAGGCGAGTTCATTGCTGACAGAAATGGTATTGCAAGAGTTTGGATGGATCATGGTGTATGGCCATTTATGACTACTAAGCTATATATCGACCAGACAGGTGATGCCTTAATTCTTAATGAGACTGCAACATATTTTAAGGATGAGCAGAAGAACAGAGGCACTGCACTTGACGATATGTGGGATACCAATTATGGCGTTCGCATGAGAAATGAATCAGGTGACATATATGAAGGTACTATTCTTGAGCATTTGCTTTTACAGCACCTTTGCTCCTTCTACGAGGTAGGAAGTCACAATCATATCAGACTTCGCGGAGCTGACTGGAATGATGCAATTGATATGGCTGCTGATAAGGGTGAGAGCGTTGCATTTACATGTGCATACGCAGGCAATATGGAACAGCTTGCTGATCTTCTTATGGAGCTTAAGAATAAGCATGGCATTGATACTGTAGAGCTTCTTAAGGAGATTGAGCCACTTCTTTGTGACGATGGAGCTGTATATGACAGCATTGATGACAAACACAAGGTTCTTGCCGGTTACATGGAGAGCTGCGGTCATACAGTTAGTGGAGAGAAGCGAGCATTTGATGTTGAAATGCTTGCAAATAATCTTAAGGGCAAAGCTGAGTGGATAAAGGCTCATATCAGAGAAACTGAGTGGATAGAAGGTAAGGAAGACGACGGATGGTTCAACAGCTATTATGATAACAATGAAAGAGCTGTTGAAGGCTTCTTTGGCGATGATGTGCGTATGATGCTTACCGGTCAGGTATTTGCAATTATGAGTGATACTGCCAAGAAGGAGCAGGTTGCTAAGATTTGTAAGAGTGCTGATAAATACCTCTATAAGAAAGAGGTTGGAGGATACCGTTTGAATACAGATTTCCATGAGCTAAAGTTTGATATGGGAAGAATGTTCGGATTTGCTTATGGCGAGAAGGAGAACGGTGCAGTATTCTCACATATGACTGTTATGTACGCAAATGCTCTTTATAAGAGAGGCTTTGTAAAGGAAGGCTATAAGGCACTTCAGACACTTGCTGACCATGCACTTGATTTCGAGGTTAGTAAGATATATCCGGGAATACCTGAATATTTTGATGCTGACGGCAGAGGCTTGTATCATTACCTTACAGGAGCAGGAAGCTGGTATATGCTTACATTTGTTACAGAGGTATTTGGTGTACGCGGTTTGCTTGGAGATATGCTTATTGCACCAAAGCTTATGCCACAGCAGTTTGACGACAATGGATGTGCACGCATGAAGATGAATTTCGCTGATAAGTGCTTTGAGATAACAATACATAATCCATCAAAGCTTGATTACGATAGTTACTCAATTAAGGGTGCATCATTAAACGGCAATGTATCACTTGATATTACAGATGATGGAGCGGTTCTTAGAAGAGATATTATTGGCGGACTAGGTGACGATGTTAATACAATAGAAATTACACTTGGATAAGGAGAAAAATATGAGATTTGGATATTTTGATGATGAGAAGAGAGAATATGTAATTACAAGACCTGACACACCTGCACCATGGGCTAACTATCTTGGCTCACCTGAGTATGGCGCATTAATTTCAAATAATGCGGGTGGTTACAGCTTTGCAAAATCAGGTGCAAATGGAAGAATACTTCGTTATGTATTTAACAATTTTGATGAGCCGGGAAGATATATTTATATTAGAGATAATGCGAGCAAGGATTATTGGTCAGCATCATGGCAGCCTGTAGGTAAGGATTTGTCAGAGTATAAGAGTGAGTGTCATCATGGTACTGCTTACACAAAGATGCTTGCAAGCTATAGTGGTATCAATACAGAGGCAATCTATTATGTTCCGATTGGCAAATCATATGAGGTTTGGCAGCTTAAGGTTACAAACTGTTCAGAGGAAAAGAGAAGCCTTACTGTAACAGGCTATGCAGAATTTACTAATAACAACAACTATGAGCAGGATCAGGTTAACCTTCAGTATTCTCAGTTCATTACAAGAACAGCATTTTGTGAGAACCGTATAAGACAGACAATCCATGGTAACTTAGATGGACTTAAGGATGGAGAAGAGGTAGATTTTAAGCATGCATTAGACAGATTCTTTGGCCTTGCAGGCTCTGATGTAGCTTCATATTGTGGAGATAAGATGGAATTTATCGGAAGATATCATGACTATAAGAATCCTATTGGCATTGAAAATGGTGACCTTGGCAATGTTACAAGCTACAATGAAAATGGCTGTGGAGCACTATCAACTGTTATTGAGCTTGAGCCTTCAGAGACAAAGGAGATAGCATTTATTCTTGGTATGAAGGAAAATGATGAGGCTAAGGCAATTCTTGATTCTTATAAGGATGTTTCAGCTGTATGTAAGAATGAGCTGGATGAGATTATTACATACTGGCATGAGAAGCTTTCTCATTTCCAGGTTAAGACTCCAAGCTCAGAATTCAATACAATGATTAATACCTGGAATGCATATAACTGCTTCATGACATTTATATGGTCAAGGGCAGCATCCTTTACATATTGCGGACTTCGTAATGGATATGGATATCGTGATACTGTTCAGGATATTCAGGGTGTTATTCATCTTGAGCCGGATATGGCAGCAGATAAGATTAGATTTATGTTATCTGCTCAGGTAGATAATGGTGGCGGTCTTCCGCTTGTTAAGTTTACACATAATGCAGGTCATGAGGATACACCTGATGATGCTTCATATGTTAAGGAAACAGGCCATCCGGAGTATCGTGCTGATGATGCATTATGGCTCTTCCCAACAGTATACAAGTATATTTCTGAGTCCGGTAACCTTGCATTTATTGATGAAGTTATTCCATTTGCAAATAAGGACGAGGGCACAGTATATGAGCACTTAAAGAGAGCAATTGGCTTCTCAATGAATCATCTTGGACCTCATGGAATGCCGGCAGGACTATATGCAGACTGGAATGACTGCTTAAGATTAGGTAAGCAGGGCGAGTCAACATTTGTGGCATTTCAGTATTATCTTGCTATGACAATTATGAAGAAATTTGCCGACTATAAGAAGGATGAGGAATATATCAAGGAGCTTGATGAGGAGCAGACAAAGCTTGGTAATATTATTCAGGAGCTATGCTTTGATGAGGATCGTTTCATCCGTGGCTTTACACAGGCTGGAGAGGTTATAGGAAAGCGTACTGACGAAGAGGCTAATATGTGGCTTAATCCTCAGAGCTGGGCTGTTATAAGTGGTCTTGCAACAGATGAGCAGGCTGATACAATTCTTGAAATGGTTGATAGCCGCCTTAATACAGAGTATGGTGCAATTCTCATGGATCCACCATATCACCTTCATGCATTTGATGGAGCACTTGCAGTAATATATAACGCGGGAGTAAAAGAAAATGCCGGAATATTCTCACAGTCACAGGGTTGGATAATTCTTGCTGAGGCACTTAGAGGTCATGGTGAGAGAGCATTTACATACTTCAAGGAGAATGCTCCTGCAGCACAAAATGATAAGGCTGAGATTCGTAAATTAGAGCCATACTGCTATGGACAGTTTACAGAAGGAAAAGCAAGTCCTCATTTTGGAAGATCACATGTACACTGGCTCACAGGAACAGCATCAACTGTTATGGTTGGTTGTGTAGAGGGTATCCTTGGTATGCGTCCTGATTTCTATGGTCTTAAGATTGCACCTGCAATTCCAAAGGAATGGGACGGATTAGAGATTAACAAAGAATTCAGAGGCAGGAAGCTTCATATTGTTATAAATAATCCAAATCATGTTGAGTCAGGCTGCAGTAAGCTTGTCGTAAACGGACAGGAGATAGAAGGCAACTACGTATCATGTGACATCATGACAGATAATACCGAAATTGAATTAACAATGTAA
>JAEDHX010000085.1 GCA_016296785.1 Coprococcus sp.
TGTCCTGTCTTAATTGCATTATATACACTTTCAATTCTCAAAATATGAAAGGTCATATCATCACCTTGAGGAATTTGGCTGTTCAGGCAGGGAATAATACATATAATGCTTATTCCAAGCATAAGCAAGGCAATATATATTCGTTTCTTATTATCTGTAACCACTAATTTCATCTAAAACCCCAAAAACAATGTATTCATATTAATATCACTATAGAAAAAGAGTAAAAAGGAATAATATAATACCTTATTTACTCTTTTCCAACATAACCATTATCCTTTACTTAAAGTACTTAACTCCACTTTCAAATATCTTCTGGTTCTGGTCACCATATACATTAACGGCAACGGCATTACCAATACGCTCTGAGTGACCCATCTTACCAAGGACACGTCCATCAGGACTTGTAATACCTTCAATTGCATAGTAAGAACCATTGACATTATAGTACTCATCCATAGTTGGATTACCATTCATATCAACATACTGTGTTGCAACCTGGCCATTTGCAAATAACTTCTCACACCATTCCTTGCTGGCAACAAAACGTCCCTCGCCGTGTGAAATAGGAATTGTATAAACTCCGCCAAGCTCTGCACCCATAAGCCATGGGCTCTTATTAGTTACAACCTTAGTATATACCATCTTAGACTGATGACGACCAATGCTATTCATTGTAAGTGTAGGAGAATTCTCTGACTGTGGTCTAATCTCTCCATAAGGTACAAGGCCAAGCTTAATGAGAGCCTGGAATCCATTACAGATACCAAGTGCAAGACCATCTCTCTCATTAAGAAGCTTCATAACCTCTTCTGAAATCTTAGCATTTCTAAATGCAGTAGCAATAAACTTACCTGAACCATCAGGTTCATCACCTGCTGAGAATCCACCCGGGAACATAATAATCTGTGCATCACTTATTGCTTTAGCAAATGCATCTACAGAATCTCTAATATCCTGTGCAGTCATATTACGGAATACTATTGTCTCAACTTCAGCGCCGGCTCTTTCAAAAGCCTTTGCAGAGTCATACTCACAGTTTGTTCCAGGGAATACCGGAATAAATACCTTAGGCTTAGCAATCTTATTCTTAGCTGTATAAACTGTCTTAGCATCGAATACGCCGGTCTTAATCTCCGTCTGCTCAACGCCTGATTCTGTAGGGAATACCTTCTCAAGTGTTCCTGTCCAGGCTGCTACAGCCTCATCCATAGTAACAGTAACATCACCATAAGTGAAGGATGCTGTATCATCAACCTTACCAATCTTCTTAACAGGAATACCAAGGCTCTCAAGATTCTCCGGCTTAACCTCAAGAATAATTGAACCATAATCCTTAGTAAGGAGCTCTCTCTTAGATACACTTTCTCTAAGTGCTACACCAAGCTTATTACCAAATGCCATCTTGCTTACAGCTTCAATAATGCCACCAAAGCCTACTGCATAAGCTGATTCAACCTTACCAGACTTAATTGCTTTATTAAGAAGATCATACATGTATAATACATTTGAATATACAGGTATATCATTTTCATCCTTCTCAATGTCCATCTTCACAAGAATATTGCCTGCCTTTTTAAGCTCAGGAGTAACAACATCCATATAGCTTGCAACATCAACTGCAAATGATACAAGTGTTGGCGGAACATCAATATCATTAAATGTACCTGACATACTATCCTTACCACCAATAGATGGAAGTCCCATTCCTACCTGAACATCATATGCACCAAGAAGTGCTGAAAGTGGCTGACCCCATCTGTATGGATCTGTTCCAAGTCGTTTGAAATACTCCTGGAAGGTAAGTCTAATCTTAGATACATCTCCACCTGCAGCTGCAATCTTAGCAGCTGATAATATAACTGCATATACTGAACCATGATATGGGCTCCAGCTTGATAAATATGGATCAAATCCATAACTCATCATTGTAATAGTATCAGTCTTACCCTTTAATACAGGAAGCTTAGCAATCATTGTCTGAGTTGGAGTCATCTGATACTTACCACCATAAGGCATTACAACAGATGATGCACCAATTGAGCTGTCAAACATCTCAACAAGACCCTTCTGTGAGCATACATTGAGATCTGACAATGTATCAAGCCAAGCCTTCTTAACATCGCAAGGCTCCTTTACTGAATCAAAGTAATTATCCTTCTTTGAAGGTACCTCTACCTTGACTGTTGTTTCCTGATGGGCTCCATTAGTATCAAGGAAAGCACGAGAAATATTAACAATCTCTTTTCCTCTCCAATTAAGAATAAGTCTTGGCTCCTTTGTTACTGTTGCAACTACAACAGCTTCAAGGTTCTCTTCCTTAGCATAACCTAGCATAGTATCTACATCCTTAGGATCAACTACTATAGCCATACGCTCCTGAGACTCAGATATTGCAAGCTCAGTTCCGTCAAGTCCTGCATATTTCTTAGGTACCTTATCAAGATCAACTGTAAGACCTGCTGCAAGCTCACCAATAGCTACTGATACACCGCCTGCGCCAAAGTCATTACACTTCTTGATAATTGAAGCAACCTCTTCTCTTCTAAATAATCTCTGAATCTTTCTCTCTGTTGGCGGATTACCCTTCTGAACCTCAGCACCACATGTCTCAAGTGACTGTGATGTATGAGCCTTTGATGAACCTGTAGCTCCGCCACAGCCATCACGTCCTGTACGACCGCCAAGTAATATAATCTGATCACCCGGATCTGAATTTAATCTCTTAACTGCACGTCTTGGAGCAGCACCCATTACGGCACCAATCTCCATTCTCTTAGCTACATAATCCGGATGATATATCTCATTAACAAGACCAGTTGCAAGACCAATCTGATTACCATATGAACTATAACCATGAGCAGCTGTAGTAACAATCTTTCTCTGTGGAAGCTTGCCCTCTAAGGTCTCTTTAAGAGATTTTGTCGGATCAGCTGCACCTGTTACACGCATAGCCTGATATACATAACCTCTACCTGAAAGCGGATCTCTAATTGCTCCTCCAAGACATGTAGCAGCACCACCAAATGGCTCAATCTCTGTAGGATGGTTATGTGTCTCATTCTTAAAGAATACAAGCCACTCCTCAGTAACACCATCAACCTCAACAGGAACGATAATACTGCAGGCATTAATCTCATCTGATACCTCCATATCATCAAGCTTACCTGCTGCCTTAAGCTGCTTCATACCCATAAGAGCTATATCCATAAGACATACAAACTTATCATCTCTATCCTTGTACATCTCTTTCATCTCTTTACGATAATTCTCAAATGTTGTCTCAAGAAGCTCCTTATAATCACCATCATCAAAAGCAACATCAGTCAGCTCTGTTGAAAATGTTGTATGACGACAATGATCAGACCAATAAGTATCAAGCACTCTAATCTCAGTCATTGAAGGATCACGCTTCTCCTCCTCATTGAAATACTTCTGTATATGAAGAAAATCCTTAAATGTCATAGCAAGTCCAAGTGAATCATAAAGCTCTTTAAGGTCCTTCTCTGCCATATCCTTAAAGCCCTCAAATATAATAACATCAGCAGGCTCATCATATTCAGTAACGAGTGTATCAGGAATATCCATTCCACAGGCTCTAGAATCAACAGGGTTAATACAATAATCCATAACAGCCTTAAACTGTTCATCAGTAACATTACCTGAAAGAATATAAGTAACTGCTGTCTTAATGATAGGATTCTCGTCTTCATTAAGAAGCTTTACACACTGCTCTGCAGAATCTGCTCTTTGATCAAACTGACCCGGAAGGGCTTCAACTGAAAATACCTTATCAGTATCTTTAAGCGGAAGTTCATCTCCTTCATAAATTATATCAATAGGCGGTTCTGAAAATACTGTCTCTAATGCTTTATTGTAGGTATCATCAGATATATTCTCAATATCATATCTGACAAGAACTCTTACATACTCTGCCTTGATACCCAGATAATTCTTAATCTCCTCGTGAAGCTCCTTGGCCTTAACAGCATAATCAGGTCTCTTCTCTACGTATACTCTTCTTACCTTACTCATGGTAAACCTCCTGTTTATTACAATTAATCCATGTAACTATATCGCTTGTTACATAAATCATATACTAATTCACATACAAAGCTATAATAACATGATTGTCATCTATTTAATAGTACTTTTTTCATATTTCGACACATTAATAATGAAAAAAAGCAGAAACCTAAATGATTCCTGCTTTCTTTCTTATTATGCTCTCTTTCTATATTCAATACGTAGCTTATCAGATATAAGTGCAATGAATTCGGAATTAGTAGGCTTACCCTTTCCTGCATTTACAGTATAACCAAACATTTCGTTTATTACATCTATCTGCCCCCTATTCCATGCAACCTCAATAGCATGTCTTATTGCTCTCTCAACACTAGATGATGTCGTCTTATACTTCTTTGCTATAGTAGGGTAAAGCAACTTAGTAATATAATTGAGCATATTAGCATCATTTACTGCCATTATTATGCCCTCTCTTATATACTGATATCCCTTAATATTAGCAGGAATTCCAATATCTCGTATTATGTCTGTTACATCACTTTCAATATTGTTGTAAAGTCTAGATTCATCAGTTTTGTTAGGAATACATACTAGCTCCTTAGCTGCTTCAGTATACATGTCCACCTTTCTCTTAAATATCTGCTTAATCCTGGCAACAAGTAAAATAGAATTATATGGCTTCAATACATAGTAGGTTGCTCCGAGTTCAAAAGCACATCTAATAAGTCTTTGTGAACCAACCGAAGTAACTACTATAAAAACTGTATCTGAAACATCCTTATCAGCACCAATTGCTTCCATAACAGCAAGACCGTCTGTAATCGGAAGACAAATATCAATCAATACAATATCCGGCTTATTCCTCTTGATTGATTCTATAGCGGCATCACCATCACTAACCTTATCCATAATATTTAACTCATCATTCGTCATATTAGCCATTAACTGGCTGGCAATCAAATCGCACTCACTATCTGCAATAACTATATTCATCCTATTATCACTCATGATTATTCCCCATTTCGTCACTCTAAATATTATTATGTTTACTTTTTGCATCATTCGAATAATGTATATAAATAATATTCGACTATATCCATTTTGTCAAGTGTTTTTGATATCAAATTTGATATTGCAATATATACTATTTTATTATGCACTTTTGATTTTATTATCAAGCCTTATTTTATCAGCTATCAGAGCAATAAACTCCGAATTAGTTGGTTTACCCTTTCCGGCATTTACTGTATATCCAAACAACTCATTAATTGTATCCATTCTGCCTCTTCCAAATGCAACCTCAATAGCATGTCTTATTGCTCTTTCTACTCTTGAGGAAGTTGTATTATATGTTTTTGCAATAGTTGGATATAACTGTTTTGTTATTGAATTTAATATGTCCATATCATTTACAGCTATTACAATTGCACTTCTTAAGTACTGGTACCCCTTGATATGAGCCGGAACGCCTATTTCATGAATTATTCCTGTCACAATTCCTTCTAATCTTGTTTCGCTATCCTCCTGTATAGACAAATCAAGATAACTATTATTACTCTTTCCCTTATAGGTCTCATCTATAATATCCTTAACCTTCTTCTCCTCATAAGGTATATCCAGTATTCTAAAGACTACTCTATTGTCTATACAATCATATATAAATCTTAAATACTCCACATGCTCCTTTGAGCTGCACATGATAAACCTTACATTTTTGAGATTTTTGTATTTTAACACTTCATCTACTATCTCAAGTATATCCTTTCCCGGCAGAACCTCGTCCAATATTACTACATCAGGAGATTTCTTTATTATTGCCTCAGTTCCTGTAATTCCTGATGTGCAAATATCTAGTAATTCATAAGCAGGAGTGCAATTTATGATATTTTCTAACTGCTCAATTTCTCTTTTGTCGCGTTTAATTATCAATATCTTTACATGATTCATGTCGTAGCTCCTTCCCGTTTTACTGCCATGATTATTATATAATTCCACATGATATATGGGAATACCTTACGCTTCGCAAGTTGCGACAAGAAGCTTATAACTTATACCACGTATTTTTCAATTTCGACTACAGCATAGAAAATCTGCCCTTTTCCATATATTAGATTTCAAAATCCGTCACTTATCATATTCTCAATAAAAATTCCATATCCTCTTGTCGGATCATCGACAAACACATGTGTAACCGCACCAA
>JAEDHX010000086.1 GCA_016296785.1 Coprococcus sp.
GTGTGTAGAGGAGCTTTCAAAGGTTTGTGCTACTACAGGAGTTATTCTTTCAGCACATACATCACTTTGTGTTGACCCAATTCAGACATATGGTACTCCTGAGCAGAAGGCTAAGTATCTTCCTGACCTTGCTTCAGGTAGAAAGCTTGGTGCTTTCGGTCTTACAGAGCCTGGTGCAGGTACTGATGCACAGGGTCAGCAGACTAAGGCTGTACTTGATGGCGATGAGTGGGTATTAAATGGTTCAAAGTGCTTCATTACAAATGGTAAAGAAGCTGATGTTTATATCATTATCGCTGTTACAGGTGTTATTGAGAAACGTGGTAGAAAGCAGAAAGAGATTTCAGCTTTCATCGTAGAGAAGGGAACACCTGGATTTACATTTGGTACAAAGGAAAACAAGATGGGTATCTGTGGTTCATCTACATATGAGCTCATCTTTACAGATTGTCGTATCCCTAAGGATGCAATTCTTGGCCAGAAGGGTAAGGGCTTTGGTATCGCTATGCATACACTTGATGGTGGTCGTATCGGTATTGCTGCTCAGGCTCTTGGTATTGCTGAGGGTGCTCTTGAGACAACAATTAACTACGTTAAGGAAAGAAAGCAGTTTGGTCGTTCAATCGCTCAGTTCCAGAATACTCAGTTTGTTTTAGCTGATCTTGCTACTAAGGTAGAGGCTGCTAAGCTTCTTGTATACAAGGCTGCTATGACAAAGGCTCAGTATCAGATTGATCACAAGACTTCATACTCAGTAGAAGCTGCTATGGCTAAGTTATATGCTGCTGAGGTTGCTATGGAAGTTACAACAAAGTGTGTACAGTTACATGGTGGTTACGGTTACATCAAGGAGTATGATGTTGAGCGTATGATGAGAGATGCTAAGATTACAGAGATTTACGAGGGTACTTCTGAAGTTCAGCGTATGGTTATCTCTGCAAACTTATTAAAGTAAGGAGGTACTTAACGTGAAAGTTGTAGTTTGTATAAAGCAGGTACCTGATACAAAGGGTGGAGTTCAGTTCAACCCTGATGGTACATTGAATAGAGGAGCAATGCTCACAATTATGAATCCTGATGATAAGGCTGGTCTTGAGGCAGCTCTTAGATTAAAGGATCAGTATGGTGCAGAAGTTACAGTAATAACAATGGGTCTTCCAAAGGCTGCTGATGTTCTTATGGAGGCAATTGCTATGGGCGCTGATAAGGGTGTTCTTGTAACTGATAGAGTTCTTGGTGGAGCTGATACATGGGCAACATCAACAACACTTGCCGGTGCACTTAGAAAGATTGATTACGATATCATTATTACAGGTCGTCAGGCTATCGATGGTGATACAGCACAGGTTGGTCCACAGATAGCAGAGCATCTTGGTCTTCCGGTTATTTCATATGCTAAGGAAATCAAGGTTGAGGATGATAGTGTAGTTGTTAAGCGTCAGTATGACGATGGCTATCATATGTTAAAAGCTAAGATGCCATGTTTGATCACTGCTCTTTCAGAGTTGAATGAGCCAAGATACATGACTCCGGGTGGAATCTTCGATGCAGTTAATGCTGAGATAATCACATGGGGCAGAGCTGATCTTGTTGATGTCGAGGATTCTAACCTCGGTCTTAACGGATCACCTACAAAGATTGCAAAGGCTTCTGACAAGGTTAAGAAGGGTCAGGGTGAGATGTGTCCGGAGGATACAGATCCAGTTGCATATATTGTAGGTAAGTTAAAAGATAAGCATGTAATCTAATAATAAATAAAGGAAAAGTGGTGAATAAAATGGGCGCAATGAACGCAGAAGATATCGCAAAGTACGAAGGTGTATTCGTATTTGCACAGCAGGTAGATAATAAATTAAGCGGTATTTCTTTCGAGCTTGTTGGTGAGGCTAACAGACTTGCAGAGAAATTAGATACTAAGGTAACAGCCGTACTTATCGGTTCAGAGGTTTCAGGTCTTGTTGATGAGCTTGCCGAGTACGGTGCTGACAGAGTCATCGTTGTTGATGATCCAGAATTAAAGAACTATAGAACAGAGCCATATGCACATGCTCTTGCTTCAGTAATTAATGAGTATAAGCCAGACATCATGTTAGTTGGTGCTACAGCTATCGGTCGTGACCTTGGTCCTACAGTATCAGCAAGAGTTGCAACAGGACTTACAGCTGACTGTACATTACTTGAGATTGGTGATTTCCCATTAGTAGCAATACCTGGCAAGGAGCAGAAGCATAATCAGCTTCTTATGACTCGTCCGGCATTTGGTGGTAATACAATTGCAACAATCGCATGTCCGGATAACAGACCACAGATGGCAACTGTACGTCCTGGTGTTATGCAGAAGCTTGACAGAGTTCCTGGTAAGAAGGCAGAGGTTATTAATTACAACCCTGGTTTCACACCAAATAATAAGTATGTAGAGATTCTTGAGGTTGCTAAGGCTGTTTCTGATGTTAAGGATATTATGGAAGCTAAGATCCTTGTTTCAGGTGGTCGTGGAGTTGGATCAGCTGAGAACTTTAAGATGTTAGAGGAGCTTGCTGAAGTACTTGGTGGACAGATTTCATGTTCACGTGCTGCAGTTGAGGCATTTGGCATGGCTCCGGAGTTACAGGTTGGTCAGACTGGTAAGACAGTTCGTCCACAGGTATACTTTGCAATCGGTATTTCAGGTGCTATTCAGCACGTTGCAGGTATGGAAGAGTCAGATATCATCGTTGCTATTAACAGAGATGCTGATGCTCCAATCTTTGAAGTAGCTGATTATGGTGTAGTTGGAGATCTTAATAAGATTGTTCCTGCACTTACAGCAGCTATCAAGGCAGAACTTGCAAATAAATAATTATCAGAATAACAACTGATATAGAACCTTAGAAACAGTTACTGATTTTAGCATTTATTGCAATCAGTAACTGTTTTAAGGTTTAATAAAGGTATTTAGTTTCAAGATAAGAGGTAGTATTATGAGACGTATTAGTAAAGTGTTATTTTTGTCTGCGATAGTAATTATGTATTTAGCGACTTTTATTATTAAATGTCCGCTTATTATTCATGCATCTGATGATGTTGTTATAAATACAGATAACTTTCCTGATGATGTATTCAGGGCATATGTAACTGGCAGTATAGATACAGATGGCAATGGAGTGTTATCTTCTGATGAATGTAATAATGTTACAGTTATGCAGATAAGCGACAGAAATATCAGTAAACTAGATGGAATAGAATTTTTCCCTAATATAGATACACTTGATATCGAGAACAACCAAATTGAAGAAATAGATTTATCTTGCAATACAAAGCTTACATCATTATTCTGCGGAAATAATAAGCTTAAAGCGCTTGATATTAGTAAATGTCAATATCTTGCAAGCTTATACTGTGAACATAATGAGATAACTAGTCTTTCTCTTACAAATAACACTGAATTAAAATACGTTTCATGTAATTATAATAAATTGATAACACTTGATATTAGCAAATGCACTAAATTATCTAGTTTATCTTGTAGCTATAACAGCCTTACAAGTCTGGATATCAGTAATAACGTTGATTTAAAGAAGCTTAGCTGTGGTGACAATAAAATTGCTACACTTGATATTAGCAAGAATATATTATTGGAATACTTATTCTGTAATAATAATCAGTTAACAAGCCTTGATACCGGCAATAATATTAACCTTGATTCAATTAACTGCTCAGATAATCAGATTACTAATTTGGATTTTAGTAATAATCAGCCATTTGCATTACTATCTTTATTTAATAACAAATATGTTGTATATAAGGGCGCGGATAATTCAATTGATTTGAGTAAGCTTCCCGGCAAATTTGATATTACAAAGGCAAGTAATTGGTCTGGGGCAGATTTTACTATTGATGGTTATATTTTAACAATGAATACCGCTGCTTCTAGCGTAGATGAGATTACATACGAATATTATTGCGGTAATGGTGTTGGCACCACATTTACACTTGTTGTATCACCTCATATCCATGCATATGAAGAATATGTTATTAAAGCAACTAAATCTAAGGACGGAAGAATTGATACAAAATGCTCTATATGTGGTAAGCTTTCAGCTATTACAGTAATACCTTCAGCATCTGTTGTTAAGATTAATAAAACAAGCTATGTCTATAACGGCAAACAGCATCTTCCTGTATTATCAGTAATTGATAGAAAAGGTAATGTAATAGATAGTGAAAACTATACCTTTACATATCCAAACAGCATCAGGAATGTAGGCAAGTATAAAGTTAAATTGGTATTCAAGAACAAGTATTCCGGTACCTTTAATTGGACAATTACAATTAGTCCAAAATCTACTTCTATTACTAAATTAAAGGCAGTTAAACGAGGCTTTTTTGTAAAGTGGAGTAAACGCACATCACAGAATACAGGATATCAGATACAGTATTCAACAAACAAACGCTTTAAAAGAGCGAAAACAATTAATATTAAAAGAAACAAGACTGTTAGTAAGAGTATTACAAAATTAAAACCTAAGGTAAGATACTACGTCAGAATCAGGACTTACAAGACAGTCAAAATTAATGGAAAAAATGTAAAAATGTATTCCAAATGGTCTAAAATAAAATATATTAAGACAAAACAATAATAAGTTTTATAGATATAAGACAAGTTAATTATGGTGAAAAATTGATAAATAAAGAAAATAATAATTTAAATAATGGTAATAAAGAAAACAAGATGGGAACCATGCCTGTTGGAAAGCTTCTTATCAATGTTTCGCTTCCAATGATTATATCGATGCTTGTTCAAGCATTATATAACGTTGTTGACAGCGTATTTGTTTCATATATTGATAAGGATGCCCTAGCAGCCGTATCTACAGCGTTTCCTATCCAGAACCTTATGATTGGTGTTGCATCAGGTCTTGGTGTAGGCTTTAATGCACTTATATCAAAGGCTCTTGGCGAGAAGAAGCAGAAGGACGCTGATGAGGTAGCAAGACAGGGTGTTTTCCTTGAATATATTGGATATATTATATTCCTCATAATAGGAATATTCTTTGTAGGCATTTTTATGAGAAGCCAGACAGATAGTGCCAGAATAATTGAGTATGGAATATCATATGGTTCTATTTGCTGTATCTTTTCATTTGGTATATTCACTCAGATGACATTTGAAAGAATGCTTCAGTCAACAGGTAAGACATTCTATGCAATGATTACACAGGCTGTTGGAGCTATAATTAATATTATACTTGATCCTATTCTTATATTTGGTTTGATTGGACTTCCAAAGATGGGTGTAACAGGTGCTGCACTTGCTACAGTAATAGGTCAGTGCGTTGCTGCTGTACTTGCTGTATTCTTTAATGCTAAGAAAAATGAAGAGATTCACATTACATTCAAAGGCTTTAGACCTAATGCAGCTATTATCCTTCGAATTCTTGCAATAGGTGTACCTTCGGTAATTATGATTGCAATAGGATCACTGATGTCATATCTCTTTAATAAGATACTGTTTTCATTCTCAAGCCTTGCAGTTGCAGTGTTTGGATGCTATTTCAAGGTTCAGAGTATGGCTTTTATGCCTGTATTTGGCCTTAATAATGGTATGATACCAATTGTTGCTTATAATTATGGTGCAAGAGAGCCCGACAGAATGATGAAGGCTATCAGATATAGCATCACCGTTGCTGTTTGTATCATGCTTTCCTGTTTGATAATTATGCAGATAATACCAGGTCCAATCCTTAAGATATTTGATGCTGATGACAGTATGTTAGAGATTGGAATTCCGGCACTTAGAATTCTGAGTACAGCTTTTATTTTTGCAGGATTTTGTGTTGTATGTTCAGGAGTGTTCCAGGCACTTGGCAAGGGAATATACAGTATGATTGTTTCATTTGCAAGACAGCTTGTTGTTCTTCTTCCTGTAGCATATTTATTTGCAAAGCTAACTAATAATCTTAATTATGTATGGCTTGCGTTCCCAATCGCAGAGCTTGCCAGCCTTACTGTATCACTTGTATTTCTGTTTTATATCAATAAAAAGATTATAAGGCCTATGAGAAGAGAGGCAGTGTAGGAAATATTTCAATATAATACACATATACAAGGAGAATGAATATACTTATATTAGTACATTTAGGTATGTTGACATTCTC